>NZ_JBBCAT010000004.1:300000-486421 GCF_037203705.1 Prosthecomicrobium sp. N25 | reverse complement strand
GAAGCACCAAAGGCCTGGCGGCGCAGTCGGGCGATCTCCAGACGAAGCTTCTCGATGAGCAGCCGCTCACCGGCCTGCACCCGCTCGACGGCCAGCCGCGCCTCCCGCTCCGCGAGGATCATCGCGTGCGCGGCGGCGAGGTCAGAAGGCAGCTCGGGTGCTTCGGTCACGCCAACGATTCTGCCATAAAGCAGAGCTGAAGCAACGACTTATCTCATCCTGCCGCAGTCGGACGCCACCTCTTCTGCGGCATCCGCCAGTCGATCCCTTCGAGCAGGTGGCCGAGCTGGGCGGCCGTGATCGTCACCGTGCTGTCGGCGGTCGAAGGCCACAGGAACCGGCCGCGGTCCAGCCGCTTGGAGTACAGGCACATGCCCTGACCGTCGTGCCAGAGGATCTTGATCAGGTCGCCGCGGCGGCCGCGGAACACGATCAGATGCCCGGAATGCGGATCGCGCCTCAGCGTCTCCTGCGCGATCAGTGCCAAGCCGTCAAAACCCTTGCGCATGTCCGTGTGGCCCGTCGCGAGCCAGACCCTGACGCCGCTCGGAACCGGGATCATCGCCCGCCTAGAACGTCAAGAACGCGACGGAGCGCATCGGCATCCACGTCACGGTCGACGCGAAGCCGGGCGCCGCTCGCAAGGTCGATCTCGATCGTCCCGACTTGGCGGCGCACCCGGGTTCTCGCCGGCGCGAGATATCGACGGGATCTGGCGCACGCGCGACGGGCACCACCTCGATCGGAACCAGCGCGGTCCCCTCCGCCCTCGGCGTCACTGACTGGCACAGCTCTTTCCGCCAGCGGAAAAGCTGGCTCACGTGAATGCCCGCGTCCCGCGCAATCTCCGAGGCCATGACGCCGTCCTCGAACGAGGCAGCCACCAGCCGCTCTTTCTCCGAACGGCGCCATCGCCGCCGAAGTTCGACGGACGTGATTACCTCGACCCGCGGGACCTTCGTCATAGGACTACTCCTAGGATTACTCCTAGGACTTCAGCCCACACAGCTCTCGGCGCAAGGCGGCCTTCGGCGGAGGCTTACGCTCAGGCAGCATTCTTCTGCTGAGCTGCGGCCTTCCAGTTCCAGGGCAGCAGGTCGTTGATCGCCCGTGCGGGATGTCCGGGCAACCGGGCGAGGACGTCGGCGAGCCACGCTCTTGGGTCGATGTCGTTGAGCTTGGCGGTTTCGATCAGGGTGTACATGGCGGCGGCGCGGCGACCGCCGGCATCGGAGCCGGCGAACGTCCAGTTCTTGCGGCCGATCGCGATGCCGCGAACCGTAAGCGTCATCCCGGCCCCACCTACCATTTTGCTCGAGGATCGTCGGAAGTTCGCAGCCTGGAGGGCTTCGACACATGTCGATTTCAGAGCATAAGCACGTGTCCAAGGACGACGATGGTCCTGTCCGCCGCTTCGAGGGCTTCAACGGCGCGGGTCGACGGCGGACGGTGGAGGAGAAGACCGCGATCGTGGCGGAGACGCTCGGCGGGGCCGAGACGGTGTCCGAAGTGGCGCGGCGTCACGACATCTGCCCAAGCTTAGTGTTCACGTGGCGCCGCCAGGCTCGCGAAGGGCGACTCGGCAGTGTCAGGGACGCTCCGCCGCTTCTGCCGGTGACGATCGAAGGCGACGGCGCCGCGACGGCCTGCGGATCGGATCGATCCCGCCGTGCGACGAGGTTGATCGAGATCGACCTCGGCCGTGGTCGGCGGGTCCGGGTCGACCGTGACGTCGATGCCGATGCGCTGCGTCTTGTCCTCGATGTCCTGGGCGGCCGATGATCCCGGTTCCGAGCGGCGTCAGGGTCTGGCTCGCGACGGGCCACACGGACATGCGCAAGGGCTTCGATGGTCTGGCGCTGATCGCTCAGGAGACATTGAAGCGCGATCCGCATTCGGGGCATCTGATCGTGTTCCGCGGTCGCCGCGGCGACCTGATCAAGATCCTGTGGCACGACGGCCGGGGCATGTGCCTGTTCGCCAAGCGGCTGGATCGAGGCCGGTTCCTGTGGCCTTCGACCGCCGACGGCACGGTGACGATCACGGCCGGCCAACTCGGCTATCTGCTCGAAGGGATCGACTGGCGGATGCCGCAGAAGACGTGGCGCCCGACCGCGGCCGGATGAGATAAGCCATTGCTTCGGCTCTGCTTTGTGGCAGAATCGGCAGCGTGACAGAAGCACCCGACCTGCCCTCCGACCTTGCTAGCGCGCACGCGATGATCCTCGCGGAGCGGGAGGCGCGGCTGGCCTTCGAGCGGGTGCAGGCCGGTGATCAGCTGCTCATCGAGAAGCTTCGGCTGAAGATCGCCCGGCTGCGCCGGCAGGCGTTCGGGACTTCCTCAGAACGCGGCCGCAGGCTCGAGCAGTTGGAGCTGATGCTCGAAGACGCCGAGGCGAGCCTGGCGGCTGCGGAGAACGCGGCCGAGGTGGCGCTCGCCGCCCTCGAGCCTGCCAAGAACGAGGCGCGCGACAGGCGCCGGCCGATGCGAGGCCCGCTGCCGAATCACCTGCCGCGCGAGCGGGTCGTCGTGCCGGGGCCGACCGTGTGCTCGTGCTGCGGCGGGGATTGCCTGTCCAAGCTGGGTGAGGACGTCACGGAGACGCTGGAGCGCATCCCGGCGGGAGTGTCAGGAATTTCGTGTGTGGCCTTGGCATGATGGGAACAAAGGAGATGTCCCATGGCCCGCCGCAAGCAGCCCACCATTCCTGACACGATCCTCGACCAGTTGCTGGCCGGAGCCGATCCCAAGACGGCATTTGACCCGAACGGGCTCATCGACGAATTGAAGAAGGCGTTTGCCGAGCGCGCGCTGAACGCCGAGATGGACCACCATCTGGCCAGCGGCGAGAACGGCAACGCCCGTAACGGCTACGGCAAGAAGACGGTGCTGACCGACAGCAGCCGCATCGAACTGGAGGTTCCCCGGGACTGGCAGGCGACGTTCGACCCGCAGTTGATTGCCAAGTACCAGCGACGCTTTCCCGGCTTCGACGACAAGATCATCTCGATGTATGCACGCGGCATGAGCGTGCGCGAGATCGCCGGCCATCTGCGCGAGCTCTACGCCATTGACGTCTCGCCGGACCTGATCAGCGCCGTCACCGACGCCGTGCTGGACGAGATTACGGCTTGGCAGGGGCGGCCGCTTGAGCTTGTCTATCCCCTGGTCTTCTTCGACGCGCTACGGGTCAAGATCCGGGACGAGGGTCTCGTCCGCAATAAGGCCGTGCATGTGGCGCTTGGCGTCAGGGCCGACGGAACCAAGGAAATCCTAGGCATCTGGCTCGAGCAGAACGAGGGCGCAAAGTTCTGGCTTCGGGTCATGAACGAGCTCAGGAACCGCGGCGTCGAGGATATCCTGATCGCCGTGGTCGACGGGCTGAAGGGCTTTCCCGACGCGATCGTCGCAGTCTTCCCCGATGCCACGGTCCAGACCTGCATCGTCCACCTCCTGCGCCAGAGCCTCGACTATGTGTCCTACAAGGACCGCAAATCGGTCGCGGCGGCGCTGAAGGAGATCTACCGGGCACTAGATGCGGCGTCAGGCGCGGCCGCCCTGGACGCTTTCGAGGCGGGTGACTGGGGGCGGAAATATCCGGCCATCTCCCAGAGCTGGCGGTGGGCCTGGCCGGAGGTCGTGCCGTTCTATGCCCTGACCCGTGACGTCCGGCGTCTCGTCTACACCACCAACGCCATCGAGGCCCTGCATGCCAAGCTGAGGCGGGCTGTCAGGGCCCGGGGCCACTTCCCAACCGACGAGGCTGCCTTGAAGTTGCTCTTCCTCGTCTTGAACCGCACCGAGAAAGCGTGGACCATGCCCGCCAGGGAATGGTCCTCCGCGAAGGCCCAGTTCGCCATTCTCTTCGGCGAACGCTTCACGAAGGCCCTCGCCTGATGCCATTCAACCGCTCAGGCCATACACGGAAATCCCGACAGTCCCGGCGGGATCGATCCGATCCGCAGGCCGTCGCGGCGCCGTCGCCTTCGATCGTCACCGGCAGAAGCGGCGGAGCGTCCCTGACACTGCCGAGTCGCCCTTCGCGAGCCTGGCGGCGCCACGTGAACACTAAGCTTGGGCAGATGTCGTGACGCCGCGCCACTTCGGACACCGTCTCGGCCCCGCCGAGCGTCTCCGCCACGATCCGCGCCTTCTCCTCGTCCCGCCACCGTCGACGGCGTTCCGCCCCGAGCACTTCGACCTTCATCGACCTCATCACCTTAAGTCTCGACTTAAGGTCGAACCTTCATCGCCGCGGAACGGGCCACAAGGCGGTACTCGCCGGAGGCTTACTCTGAAATCGACATGTGTGGGAGCCCTCCAGGCTCCGAACTTCCGACGATCCTCGAGCATATTGGTAGGTGGGGCCGGGATGACGCTCTGATGTCCGCTGTCAACCGTTTCGTGCGCAGAAAGCCGTCCGCTCCGCAGAACGGCTCCTCATATCGCGCACAGGTGGAGGCGGGGCCTGATGGACGTCGGTGATCAAGCTCTGACGCGCGGGTTGGCTACCGCATTCCCGAGAGTGCGTCCGGGGCGTTCCCTGTCTTACAGCGGGCGTCGGAGCGAGCCGGCCACAAAGCGTCTGATGGGAGTTCCCCTGCCGCGGCCCCGCCCCCGCCTGTGCGTGATCTATGAACCTGCCGCAGTCTGCGGCACGCCGATCAGGCGGCGCGCATCTGCTGTCCGATGAACCACATGAAGCCGACCAACTCGCGCGCGATGGCGGTGCAGACGATCGTCGTCTTCTTGCCTTTGGCGCTTAGCGCTCGATAGCGTCCCGTCAACCGGGTCTGTGCCTTCCAGGCGATCTCGCGCACGGCTGGGGAGACCTGCTCCAGTTTGTAGAGCTTCTTCGCACCGACCCGCGGCGGATGCGGTAGGTCCAGGCGCTCTCGACCAGCATGTGCCGTACCCGCCCGTTGCCGGCCTTGGTGATCGAGCCGCGCCTGACGGTGTCGCCAGTCGAGTGCTCACTGGGTACGAGGCCGAGATAAGCCATTAATTGGCGGGGGCTCTCGAAGCGGGCGATATCACCAATCTCGCTGACGAAGGTCGCAGCGACGATCAAGTCGATCCCCCTCAAGGCCTGCAGCGCTTGGACAACAGGTGCTAACGACCACTGCGGCAGAAACTGTTCGATCGCCGCCTCGAGCCGTAGCACGCGTTCCTTTGACGTTCTGACTGCCTCCACCATCTCCTGCAGTGCGATCTGATGGGCAGGGTGGTCGAACTTCTGCTCTTGCAACCATCTCAAATAGCGCATGGTCCAGCACTTTGGACGCGAATACACGCGGCCATGCTTGAGCATAAAGCTGCTGACCAGCTGGCGATGCCCGCGTTGGGTCTCGACGGCGGCGGCACGAGCCCGAACCAGGTCCCGCATCGCCTCATGGCTTTCGTCTGGCACCCACACGGCGGTCAACTCGCCGGCGCGCAGGAGCCTGGCCAAACCAACGGCGTCTCGCCGGTTGGTCTTCACCCGATCGCCAGGGCTTCTCGGAATCAACGATGGCGCCACGACCGAGCAACGGTGACCCATCGAGGTGATCAGCCGGTGCAACCCGTAGCCGGTTGGACCAGCCTCATAACAGAAGTGCGCCCGCTCGCACTTCGCTGTAATCCGCTTCACGACCTGGCGCATACTCTCCAAGGCCACATCCACCTCTCCGAGGAAGCGCACCTCGCTGCCGCGCTCCCCGTCCGCCACAGCAATGGCGTTCCGCGCCTTCGACACGTCGATCCCTACGAAAATCTCGCTACAGTGACCCACGGCTCGTCCTCCTGCAGTGAAGATAGGCTCGGCCTCTCTGAGCAATCCTCGAAGGTGCAGTCTAGGGCGAGCCACTCTGGCTCCGCGGACATACGGTCTTACCATCCGCCTGGACCGCTCGACACTCGCGGACTGGGTGGGCAAGGCCGCCTTTCACTTGAGGCCTGTCCATGCGCGGCTGTTCGAGCGTCTGAAGGCGTCGGACAAGCTCTTTGCCTATGAAACGACGGCGCCGGTGCTCGATCCGGCCGCGGCCGCACCAAGACCGGTCGGCTCTTTGCCTATGCCCGCGACGATCGTCCCTGGGGCGGGTGCGACCCGCCCGGCGTCGCCTACCTCTACGCGCCGGACCGCAAGAGCGAGGCCATCGTCCGCCACCTCAAGGGCTTCGTCGGCACGCTGCAGGTCGACGGCTACGCAGGCTATCGAGTGATGCGCTGACCCGCGACGTCCGGTGGTTCGCCTACACCGCCAACGCCATCGGGGCCCCGCATGCCAAGCTCAGGCGGGCTGTCAGGGTCCGGGGCCACTTCCCAGTCACCGTTCAGATCTTAAAAAAATCGAACCACTAATTACACCTGTCTCGAGGGATCTCCCGCATTCTCTGGAGTGCTAAGGTTCTCACAAAAGCTCTACCGCGTGAAATTAAGAGTTCGATATCGGAGTCCGAAATCGCCTTGAGCACGCGCTTGCCCGTCCTTTCCGCCTCAAGGGCCCCTTCTATAAATGCCTTTTGCCGTTGGTTGAAGTCACCATGAGACGCCGCCTTAACATAGCATCCAAAATATTTGAAAGTCCAAACAAAGTAGTCAAAAGCTGATATAAAAGCTAAAGTTTCACCTAATGTTGGGTGCTTTGCATTTAAGTTATCTCGAATCCAATGGTGCCAAAAAAAGAAGGCATATCCGGCAAAGTAATCGGCAAAAAGTTCGTATTCGCGCGGAGTCTTCAGCAAATCGCGGGCAAGCTCAACGTCTTGGCCATCGTGTAATTTACGAACCCAAGCAAACGCATGGCCCATTTCGTGGAAAAGTATAGCTATACTTAAGGCCGCTCTTTCTGAGTGTTGACTATCAAATGAGAATTCAATGAAATCCTGAGAAAGAACCACGGACATAGCAGATTTAGAGAAGCAACCAGGATTGAATAGAACACCTGGTTGGTCAACGAAGGGAAGTCTCTTTGCGATCGCGATCTGAGATCCCAACGAAAAACGTTCCTCTAACTGTTTGTGCGCCAAAGACAGGAATTCACGCCAATTCGGAACGACCTCTTTGCTTAGTTCCCTTGGGACACCAGAAAGACCCAAAATCGCGTAGCGGGCAGCTATCAAGTTTGGAGATCCTGCCATCGCTCCATTGCAAACGGCCTCCTGGTCCACGAGACCGATATTCTGCTGCGCATTCGCTGCTCCACAAACCGCGAGCATGAGAAGAAGCCGAAACATGTAAGTCGCTACCATAAGCGTTCAACCCAAGGTCGTTGAATTGGTTGTCTCGGCAGATCTATCTTGATTCCAGAGCCGGCAGCGGCGATGAAGGAAGATAATGTTAAGCTTGATCCCGCTCGAAATAAGCCAAGGAACTTGTTTGAAAAAATGCCCCCCGAGGAACTTACGAAACTATATTGACCTTCTTGCGCGCTTGCGATCGCAATTCCAAAACTGTTGGACAAGATGGATCGAACTTGATTTGGATCGAAGGTGGCGACAGTCCCAGGCGACGGTGGAACTATGTTGTCGTCGACGTTGCATGCTTCGAAAACCGCAATCAAGGTTCGAGGTCGGCGGGCCCTTAGTTCGTCAACAATTGTCTGTGCGGCGTATTGAGTCTGCCCAGAAGCTCTGTCGGGCAACCACAACATAGGGAGCCGGGAATGTGGGTCGTCCGCACCATGACCAATGTAAAATAGCAGAACAATATCCCGGGCTCCAAACATTTCTACTGATCTCAAATAATCTCTTAGGCCATCTATCTCAAAGCTCGACCCGGAGTATACTTTTCGCACCGTTCGGTAGGCTTTACCCAATGCATCTGGAACGGCCGTCGAGGTGAATTGTTCGATTTGCTCGGCCGCCACCTCTATGAAAGGACCTGCAACGCGGTCATGCGTATCATAAATCTCGAACACATGGATAGTTTGACCACGCACAGGCACAATGAAGCAATTTATCGCCACAAGAAAGGTCATTAATACTCGCATTAGACTCACCGTCATTGTGATATCGGGTTTTGTACGCCAACAGCGATCACGCTACCATTCAAATCCGCGATCATCGAACCAAAAAACTGAGCGCCATTCACAGTCGAGATGGCGAAACCATGAAGCGTATTATTGTTGCCGCGACTCTTGCTAAGAAGATAATCAACCCGGCGCAAGCCCCCTGCCCGCCGGATTGCTTGGCTTAGATGCGGGACCAGTTTTGCTCCGTTGACGAAACTGATACGGTAAAACTTGTAATACGCATCCTCGGTCAGATAAGCATAAAAGGCGCTTTCGTACGGTACAGGATCCACCACTGCTGCCATTTGATCTACCGCTTGAGGTGGGATAAGCGGGTTGATGAAGGCGTACCGACTGACAGCGTTATTAATTAAGTTGTAGAAATCCTCGGCATATAAGTCGCTTTCCGACTTGACAAGCTTGTACTCGTCTCCTGACGTAGGTCTCGGAGGTCGGGCTGGGTTGAATCTAACGATGCAAACCGTTTGATCCCCGAACGGGCAAGGCTGATTTTCCTGACTACTAGTGTTTGTAAGCGGAATGAGCTGAAAAACCATGAAGCTTAAGGTCAGCAATACACTGCTATAGCCCATAGCCCCCCCCCACGAATTACAATGTAAACAAACGCTACACCACCGAAATTGCCATGTCTAGACTTCTGAAATAGAAGTCTGCCATCAAAGGGGTAGGTGGGCTCTGCGCGAATTGTGAGCTTTCTTCGAGGGCCGAGGCGTGATGAAAAGGGGGGCGAGGTTAGTTTTTATGCGTTTCCATACTCCTCTGGGGGCGACCAACGCAGCTATGTCGAGGTCTCCATTTGGCAAATGTCATGGTGGCCGTACTTTCTCGTTCAACTGGCGGATTCGCCTCACGGCTTTAGAGAGGCAGTTTTTAAGGCCTTCTGCCGTTGCTCCGTTTGGGGTGATGCGGCCGGGTCTAGGACCTGCCTAGTCCGCGCAACACCTGCAGTTTGCCGAACTCGGGTAGACCGCGCCGAACCGCTCCTCTCAGAGCGGGCAGATGTCGACCACCAGCCAAGTCGAAACGCCGTCCTTCGCCGAGTCCGGCCCCGGGACCAAGGTCTTCAGTGCCACCTCGCCACCCGGTGAGCAGTTACCTCCGGCCGGAGCGAGGCCGGTCGGCCAGCCCGGCAATCGCCTCGGCGTGGTGACGATCCACCCAGTCGCGTGGCGTCTCGCGATCTTTCTCGGCTCTCCGCGCAACGCTGCCCGGCTTGTTTTCGACACCGGGTTGGCGATCGCCAGCAGTCGTGCCGCCACACGGCCGTCGGCGTCCGCAGGAGCGAAGTGCCAAGATATTCTCAATCTGAAGTTATCCTGATGGTGAGAGCTGCAATCGCCGGATTCAGCAATTTTCGACGTCGCCGGACGGGATGCCGGTGGCACACTTCAAGGTTTTCAGCGACCTCAGATCGCCGGTCATATTCGCGAGATTCGTGATTATCTCGAGAAACCGAACGCAATCCTCCCCAATCCGATCGTCGTGGCGTTCACCGGCGCCGCGACACTGGAGCCCTTGCTGCCTCTCAACGGTGCGCCGGGCCGGTTCAGCCGGCTGACGATCGGCGTCGCCGCCGGGCCGCCAGCCTGGATCGTGGACGGGCAGCAGCGTTTCACGGCGCTGAGCGAGTTACGGGGCCGCGAGTTCGAAGTTCTCGTTTCTGGCTTCATTTGTGAAAGTGGTGAGGAACTACAGAAGCAGTTCATTCTTATCAACAACACCCGGCCGCTGCCAAAGGCCCTCGTTTACGAACTGCTCCCACAGGTGAGCGACCTGCCCCGGCGAATGTCGAACCGCAGCCAAGCCGCGCTCATCACCGAGGCGCTCAATTACCGCCCCGGCTCGGCGTTGCGCGCGCTAATCCGGCAGCAGACCAACCCGAAGGGCATGATCCGCGATACGGTGCTTCAGCGGGTGATCATGAACTCGCTTACCGATGGCGCCTTACGGCTTTACGCCGATGACGACCGGCTGCTGCTGGACAGAGGTGTTCGGCTGGTCAGCGAGTCTTTCCACGCCGTCAAGCACGTGTTTGAGGACGACTCGGACGGCAAGACGCCCAAAACCTCACGTCTCGTTCATGGCGCTGGAATCATTGCAATGGGCTAATACCAACGGCCGCGACGGCTGACTCGCGGGGGATTCCCATCGGCTTTGCGGCGTGATTCAAGATGGCATGGAGGGTTCATGCCATGGCCAGGGCGATCGCGATCACGGGAGATTGGACGGCGTCGGAGCTGCGACGTCTGGCGGCGGCGTCGCGGCACGCGAACCAGAGCCGGCGGCTTTTGTCGCTTGCGGCGGTGCTGGACGGGATGAACCGGACCGAGGCGGCCAAGATCGGCGGGATGGACCGCCAGACGCTGCGCGACTGGGTCCACCGCTTCAACGAACATGGGCCGGAAGGCCTGAAGGACGATCTCGCGCGGCCGAGACCGCGGCGGCTGACGGCCGCCCAAGAGGCGGAGCTTGCGGCCATCGTCGAGACCGGCCCCGATCGCTCGGTCCATGGCGTGGTGCGCTGGCGGCGGGTCGATCTTCGGGCGCTCGTCGCCGAGCGATTCGGGGTCGAGTACCACGAGCGCACAATCGGCAAGCTTTTAAGTACGCTTGGCTTCTCCCACGTCAGCGCGCGTCCACGACACCCAAAGCAGGATGGCGAGGTCATCCAGACGTTCAAAAAAACTTCGCGCGCACGCTCCAAGCCCATGTCGGCCGGATAGCCCGCCGCAAGCCCATCGAGATCTGGTTCCAAGACGAAGCCCGCATCGGCCAGAAGAACGGCCTGGTCCGGCAGTGGGCCCGGCGCGGCACGCGACCGAGCCAACCCGCAGACCAGCGTACGAGAGCGCCTATCTTTTCGGCGCGATCTGCCCGGCCAGGGGCGTCGGCGCCGCTCTGGCACTGCCCTTCGCCGACACCGAGGGGATGCAGTTCCACATCGACGAGATCGCCCGCCACATCGCCAAGGGCGCCCACGCCGTGCTGCTGCTCGACCGCGCCGGCTGGCACACCACTGGCGCGTTGAAGTGGCCGGCCAGCATCACGCCGATCCTCCTGCCGTCGCGCTCCCCAGAACTGAACCCAGTCGAGCAGGTCTGGCAGTTCCTGCGCGCTAACTTCCTCTCAAACCGGGTCTTCGAGACCTACGACGAGATCATCGCGGCGGCGTGCGAAGCCTGGAACAAGCTCGTCGCGCTCCCCGAGACCATCACGTCCATCGGCCTACGCGATTGGGCGCATATCGGTCAGCCATGAGGGCCGTTGGTATAAGTCATGGAAGCGCTCCACGTGATGGCAGGGGCGGAGGACCGCGACGCGTTCGCGCGCGGCCTGCGACTCCTGAAGCCGAAGACAGCGTGGAGCACTGGCGAATGGGCGTTCGGCGAGGCAAGACGGCGTTGGAACGGGCTTCAGAATGTTCCTTCTGACATCCGGCAACTCTCGCTCTACCTGGTCGGCGAACTGAAGCGGGCGCTCTCACAGGCGGAGGCGGCGTGACCTATGTTCTACGCTGTCAAAGATATCCTCTACACGTTGCAGGGTGAGGGGCGGATTGCCGGGCGTGCGGCGGTATTCCGCCGCTTCGCCGGCTGCACTCTCTGGTCTGGCCGGAAGAGCGATCGTCGCACGGCGTGGTGCAACTTCTGTGAAACAGATTTCGTCGGCATGGACGAGCCGGGTGGTGGCCGGTTCTCGACTGCGCCCGTGCTTGCCCGGGCCGTCGAACGAGCATGGCCGGTCGGCGCGGCCGGGCGACGACTGGTCGTTCTTTCCGCTGGCGAGCCCCTTCTTCACGACGAGAGCTTGATCGCCGCGCTTAAAGGCGCCCACTTCGAAGTGGCAGTCGAGGCGAATGGGACCGTCGAGCCGCCGGCCGGCATCGATTGGCTCTGCGAGCCCGAAAGTCACGGCACCTCTCGCCGTGAGCGGCGGCGATGAACTCAACCTCATCTATCTTCAGCGTGACGTTGCAACCGAGCGCTTCGAACTGCTCGGATGGTCACCTGCTGCTGCAGCCCACGCCCCGCCCGAACCGTGAGGCCAACACGGCTGCAGCCGTGGCCTACTACATTGCCATTCGCGCTGGCGCTTGACGATCCAGACTCACAAGGTGCTCGGATTTCCCTGATGTTTGACCTCAGCAAACAGTTCCGGTTCGAGGCAGCGCACACGCTTCACCGAGAGGTTGACGCGGAGCCGAGCCGCCGCATCCACGGCCTCTCCTATCGCGCGGAAGTGACGGTGCGAGGTCTCGTTGGTCCAGTTACAGGGATTGTGGTTGACCTCGGCCAGTTCGAGCGCGCGCTTGAGACAGAGCGCGGAGCCCTCGACCACCGCTTCCTCGATGGGATCAACGACCTCGGCCCAGCCAAACTGGAGAATCTATCCGTGTGGATCTTGCATCGCACGGCGCCGGTCTGCTGCGGCCTCGCGAACGAAAGCGTTTACCGAGACTCGAGCGGTGACACCCGCAGCTACTCCTGGGCGACGACAGGGGCCAAGATCAATGGATGATCGCACCGCGCTCGTTCTCTAAGACATTGAAGCGCGATCCGCATTCGGGACATCTGATCGTGTTCCGCGGTCGCCGCGGCGACCTGATCAAGATCCTGTGGCACGACGGCCAGGGCATGTGCCTGTTCGCCAAGCGGCTGGACCGAGGGCGTTTCCTGTGGCCGTCGACCGCCGACGGCACGGTGACGATCACGGCCGGCCAACTCGGCTATCTGCGCGAAGGGATCGACTGGCGGATGCCGCAGAAGACGTGGCGCCCGACCGCGGCTGGATGAGATAAGCCATTGCTTCAGCTTTGCTTTGTGGCAGAATCGGCAGCGTGACAGAAGCACCCGACCTGCCCTCCGACCTTGCTAGCGCGCACGCGATGATCCTCGCGGAGCGGGAGGCGCGGCTGGCCTTCGAGCGGGTGCAGGCCGGTGATCAGCTGCTCATCGAGAAGCTTCGGCTGAAGATCGCCCGGCTGCGCCGGCAGGCGTTCGGGACTTCCTCAGAACGCGGCCGCAGGCTCGAGCAGTTGGAGCTGATGCTCGAAGACGCCGAGGCGAGCCTGGCGGCTGCGGAGA
This sequence comes from Prosthecomicrobium sp. N25, assembly GCF_037203705.1. NCBI lineage: Bacteria > Pseudomonadati > Pseudomonadota > Alphaproteobacteria > Hyphomicrobiales > Kaistiaceae > Prosthecomicrobium > Prosthecomicrobium sp. N25. Next base: position 473,319 of record NZ_JBBCAT010000004.1, on the reverse strand, counting down.
TCGCGGCCGAGGTGGCGCTCGCCGCCATCGAGCCTGCCAAGAACGAGGCGCGCGACAGGCGCCGGCCGATGCGAGGCCCGCTGCCGGATCACCTGCCGCGCGAGCGGGTCGTCGTGCCGGGGCCGACCGTGTGCTCGTGCTGCGGCGGGGATCGCCTGTCCAAGCTGGGTGAGGACGTCACCGAGACCCTAGAGGTGGTGCCGCGGCAATGGAAGGTGATCCAGACGGTTCGGGAGAAGTTCAGCTGTCGAGAGTGCGAAGCGATCGACCAAGCTCCGGCGCCGTTCCACGCCATCCCGCGCGGTCACGTCGGACCGAACCTTCTGGCGATGGTGCTGTTCGAGAAGTATGGCCAGCATCAGCCACTGAACCGACAGAGCGAGCGCTATGCCCGCGAAGGGATCGACCTCGGCCTGTCTACGCTGGCGGATCACGTTGGCACGGCGACCCACGTGCTCATGCCGTTGTTCCGGCGCCTGGAAGCTCACGTCTTTGCCGCCAAGCGGCTGCACGGTGACGACACGACGGTCCCGGTGCTCGCGAAGGGAAAAACGTCGACCGGGCGCATATGGACCTATGTCCGCGACGACCGCCCCTTCGCCGGCCGTGCCCCGCCGGCGGCCGTGTTCTACTACTCGCCCGATCGCGCGGGGACCCATCCTGCCGCGCACCTCGCCGGTTGGCAGGGGCTCTTCCAGGCCGATGCCTACAGCGGCTACGGCGCACTCTACGATCCGGCGCGACGAACGGAGGCGATCCTCGAAGCGGGGTGTTGGAGCCATGCCCGTCGCCCCTTCTTCGTGATGGCGGACGTTGAGGCAGCGGCGCGCCGCAAGGCGCAGTCGAAGGGCAAGGTTGCGCCGGTGATATCGCCGATCGCGCTGAACATCGTGCGCCGCATCGACGCGCTGTTCGAGATCGAGCGGGAGATCAACGGCCTCGCCGCCGACCAAAGGCTCGAGGTTCGACATGAACAGAGCCGGCCGCTGGTCGACGCTCTACATGCCGTCATGGTCGAGCATCGCGCCACGCTGTCCCGCAGCAGCGACATCGCCAAGGCCATCGACTACTTGCTGAAGCGCTGGGACGCCTTCACCCGCTTCCTGGCCGATGGACGCGTCTGCCTCTCCAACAACGCGGCCGAACGAGCCCTCCGTGGCATAGCTTTGGGCCGGAAATCCTGGCTGTTCGCCGGCTCCGACCGGGGCGGCCAGCGGGCAGCGACGATCATCAGCCTGATCGCGACGGCCAAGATGAACGACGTCGACCCCCAGGCATGGCTCGCCGACGTGCTCGCACGCATCGCCGAACACCCGGCAAGCCGGCTCGACGAACTCTTGCCCTGGAAATGGCAAAAGCCCCAGCCGTCACGTTCCGCAGCCTGAACAGCCTGTGTCTGTGGCCGTCACCGGAAGGTTACGCAGGAACGCGCTGATAGCGGCAATGTAAGGCGGCCTCCTAGACTCTTCCCCGACCTCCCCAGATCTGCCTTGCTCCGAGCCGGGTTCCACTTTCCCTCGCCTGACGATCGAGAACGGCGCACCAGACGATGCGTTTCAGGAAGTCCAATTTAAGGCTACATGAGGCCGAGTTGGACAAGCATTCGTGCATTCCCATTAAAGCGTCTTAAGGTATTCGATAAGAGCCCGACGCTCATGCTCGCTCATCAACTCTGCGCCGTACTCGTGGCCATTGTTGTAGTTGCCGAGGATTGGCGCGCCCGTTGTATCGCGCACCGTAAATACCGACGAAGCTCCGGGCTGCTCCACCGCTAGGCCGACCCGGACCGGGTCGAACTCCGCCCCGACCAAAAAGTGCTCGGGTCGTACCGGCCTGCCGGGATCGAAGGTGCGGGTCGCCGGTTCGCCCGAGCGCACGGCAATTCGCAGTCGAGCCGGCAAAAGAAGATCGTAGAGCGTGGGCACGGACCCGTTGTGAAGGTAGGGAGCGGTTGCCCAGATTCCGTTCAGCGGGCGAGCCTTGTATGCAAGAATGTCATCCTGGCTTCTTAGGCACAGCGCAGCCTTCTCTTTGCGGGTCGGATCCTTCTCCTCGGGGAGATAGTTGATTGCCTCGCGTTCTGCACCAACGACAGCGGCGGGGCGGGTTGTGCCGAAGAAATAATCTTCCAAAGTCTTTCTTGCAAGCTCGTCGGCCTGCCCGAGAATCGAGCCGACCGCCAAGTTGACCAGCATAGCCCGGGTGACGTCCTCCTCGGCGATGCGATCCTTGACTATCACGAGCTGCCGTCGCCCGGCCAGGTTGCCTGATTTGGCATGGTGCAAGTAAGTATTGCAAGCGAGCGCGATATCGGTAGTCTCAAATCCTGCCGCCGAGAGCGGCTTCATTTGCTCGCCGGCCGCGGACTTGAGGTCGGTCCGGGCGAGCGGTTTGTGGCACCCGGCGCAGTTTCGCTCAAACAGGCCTTTCCCTATTGAGGCTTGGTCCCAGTCAATCGACCCGAGAAGTTCCTCCGGCCATCGCGGCGACATCAGCGTGCCTAGCTGACGTTCTATGTCGACCATTGCCGCAACACGCAGGCTGGAGCGGTGGTGCGGCCGGCGCTTGTCAGTTTCGATATGCGCGAAGACGCCAATTACTTCGGCGGTATTGCGCACGAGCGCGCCGAGATCCGTGTTCTTGCCGAAAAATGGGACGCTTGCGGCGTTAGCGGCAATGCCGTTCCACTGCACCTTGCCGAGCTGGGGCGCGTTCCAGATGTGAGGATAGCTCGCAGGTGCATCGGCCGGTTGCGACATGACCGGCTCGGGCGCGCCAACGACGGACACGACCTTGTTAAGGATGTGGCCCTGCGCGTCGAGTCGGCCATGTCCATATCGGACGGAGGAGGCGTTCTGGGCCTCTAGTCGCTCTAGCCAGGCTGCCACTTCAACGACTTGCACCTCCAAAAGCTGTCGATTCTCGACCGACATGGTTTGCCCAAGGACGGATCGCGCGAAGCGGTCGAACTTGCGGCGGTCCTTCAGAGTGGCTCCGAGTGAACCGACCACCTGCTCGGTGAGGCTTTGAAAATCGGCCAGCGTTGGCGCGCCGTCGATCCGAATTGTTCGTCCAGCATACGTGATCTGCCCTGTGTGGCAGGCGGAGCAGTTCATCCCGACCCAGGGCTGCCGCATCAATCGCGTCTCACAGGACCGGGGGAACACGTCGCACATGAGGTCGGCGTTATCGGTCCCGTCGAGATCCACCGCAAAGCCAATGGGCAGTTGGCCACCGCCTCGCGGGATGTAGCCGAGGCGGATGACATTTACGTCGTCCAGCAGGAGTGCCTCGCTATTTGGCAGTTCGAGCGCGCGAAGCCAAGCGACTGGAAGAAGTCGCGAACCCTGGGAGACCTCGTACCACCAGTCCCGATCGTTATCATTCCAGCCTTGGTCCAAGCAACGAACGGCCGTTCCGCACCCCGTGCCCGCGCCTGCAAACCCAGTTGACTGGGGCAGGAACGCTGTCAAAATCAAGACAAGCGCCACGCACCACGCCGTCTTGCGGCTAGAGTATCGTCCTAACAACGGCGCATTGTTTCTTTTCCTCATGAAATGAGCTCCTTAGTTATATAGCAGATACGGCGCATTCGTCTCCGCTTACAGTTCAACGTTTCATCAGGGAATTCTGGGACTTATTTGTTCCTTCTAAGGATGATATTGGACTGAGCGGCTTGAGCACCTGTCCAGTCGGTAAGCAAATCCTTGGATTCGTCGTCATCAAACGCAGGGACATCGTCCAGGAGCGGACCTGGCAATGGGTCCGGTCGGACCGTTCTGCCTGATGACACTACAGCAGGAAAATCACCGCGCGCCCCTCGAACCGCTGAAAGCACAATCGGTAAAGCTAGCTCATGACCGGTTCTGGCCAAACTTTGAACAGCTGATCGAGCAAGTTCAGTAGAAAACTCCTGGCCCACGCTCTTGGCCGCAACTGTAGTATGAGCTACCATTCGGAGAAGAAAAATCGCCTCTAGTGATTGTGTTCGCTTAGCAAGTTGACCAAGTGAACTTGTACTCTGCAAAGCCAGTGACCTAAGAAGGTTGGTTTTCAATCTCGTACTTCTGTCGGGCTCGCTAGGAATCGACGAGACAGGAAACCCCAGTGGCCGAGCCAACAGCGTGGCATCTTGCTCTGCCCCGAGCATCTCAAGAATTCGGAGCGCATTGACCCAGAGATCGCTAGGCTCCGCCCTTAGTAAATTTCGGATGATATCAAGATCTCTGTCAGTTAACTTCGAGATAGCCTCAAGAGGTGGCCGTTCAAGCCAAGCCGACTCTAAAAGCTCTCGGAGATACTCTGGCATATCGCGCAACTCCTGGCCTGCCACCGTGGTGAGTTGATCCCCGACGACTAGGAAAGAAGGCGATGAAACTCCGCGAACTGATGGAAGTCTTGCATTTCGCATCGCTTTACATGTTTCCTCAGATATTGCCGTGCTCATTTTACTTGGATTCCAAAACATAACGTCGGTCTTTTCAATGTCACTCGCCTGACTAACACTGGAACCCTGTGCAACATGATCTCGCCCGACTACGTGGCCCCGCTCGTGCAACCACACGATCTCCCCGCGTGAGGAAAAGTCTGCAGTTACCGCCATCTTGTCTGAACCCAACGGAGCACATCCGGCTGCCTGCCACCCAGCACAATCCTCAATTGACAAAACCAACAGTACATTGGCATCCGGCTGCACTCGACTTAACGCTTCCTGATGTTGTCGGGCCGAGCCACGAATTGGCAGCCGCCCATCGTTTATCACCTCTGCTTCTCTCACGAACTCCACGGAGCAGGGCTTGTCCCATCCATAATTTGCTCTTTGAGCACTGCGTGAGATGCTCCTAAGTATCTCGTCGATGTCTTCATTTGTGGCCAAAACAGCCGGGTTCTTAACCACTTTTAGGCGGTGCTGAGAAAAAACACCAACAACAGGCGCCGCAACCGCAGGCTCCTGCGCCGTCGACCATTGGACATGCAACCCGAGACAGACAACAACAATAGTAACAGCTGTCGTTTTCATCTATGCCTCCGTTGGAAAGACATATAAATTCTTACGGACGTAAGTCACATATGTTTCAATCAACGCTCCCTTGTGAGCAAGATCCCCACATCGGATAGCTTGACGCTTTTCTCCAACAAAGCATCTATGTCATAAAAGCTAAGCGTCTGCTCGCCTTCATCTGCGAGCTTGCATGCTTTAGGTTCAGGAATCGAGCCTTCATTATGAGCAAAGATTCGAAATTCACCAGGCAAACCAATCTGATCTAAACGCGCTACTCTCCTTATTGTAGTCGAACCGCCGCAATCCTCGGGGAGGTTTATTGTCTGGCGCTGATTCAGCCTTCCTCGCAAGCGTTCACCATCAGCCCCACTCGAAGTTCGTAGAATAATAACGTCGTTGTATACGGATAGAGCATTCGGAATGTCTAATCGAGCCCCAAACCTTACCTTGGTCTTTAATTTGCTATCGTGCGATGCGGTCAAAACTATACGTCTCTTGATGTCCTGAACTCGCACCCCCTCTGACCTAAGTAGTGCCGCCACAAAGCTAACTATAGGTGCACTGAACGAAGTGCCCGATTGATAGTCTATTTTGATAACAGGCCGATCATTGGTATAGTCTAGTGTCGGCACCGGGATGGAACATCCTGGTGCCAGTATGTCCACAAAATTATTACTGAAGTTAGAGAAAGAAGTAATCGCCCCGTCCGGACCATGAGCACCAACGGTGATTACAATTCTATTAAATTCCCCTGCCCCTCCTCCAAGATTCGCAGGATAGCGCTTGTGCACGTCGAGCGACTTCCCTTCGTTTCCGGCGGCCACGATGAAGATAGTCTCAGTTGCACCTTGCAGCTGCATTTCGAGGGATTGCATCGGTTGCGTAGAAGAGAAGCTCAAGTTTGCAACGTCGATCCTGTGTCTCCTTGCATACAGCACAAGCGATCCAAGCTCGTTCTGGCTCAACTGCACCCGATCTGGCTGAGAATCATTCATGAGATTCGCGAAATGCAGGCGGATTGGCAGCGTCCGTAGCATCCGATATCTATTCAGATGCATACCACCAATTACCAGCGAGGCCACTGACATTCCATGGTCACGGTATTTATAGCTTGGCGCTGGATTGACATTCCCATCGTAATTCTGCAAAGAAATACCGAGAATATTGCCACGAAACTCGTCACCATCGAAGTCGTTTAGCTCCGTCTCTTGACCTTTCTCCTCTTCGTTCTCGAAAAAGTCTTGATGAGTAAAAAACAGGCGAGGTTCGATAACGTTTTCCGACCGTGTACCCGAATTGACGTTAGTAAAGGCGTCGATCGGAAAGCCGGTATCGGCTACAAGCACGATCGATGCCGAAGAGACGCGGCCCCGCCGCTCGCGTTCGTATGCATTTAGTAGCAGCGCATCCAGCACTCTTTCCATAGCTATTGGCCATTTGGCTGACTGCCCCGCAGGCATGTCACACTGAACGGGTGTGTCAACCGGGAATATGTGCGCTGGAACGGGTGCACTCACATTTAGCTGCTTAGGATCCAGCAGCTTCACAGCTTCTAATTCACCTGTTCCTAGAGTGGTATAGCTTGTTCCCACGTTAACCTGCGTATTGTTTCTCGACAAGGGTAAATTAAGTGATGGCCGTAGTCTTATCGTCGTGACACTCTTAAGTTCCGCATCCCGTAAAACATCTATAGCAACCTGCTTGTCGCTAAAGACATTAAATGCTAACCGTGTGACATTGCTCCAAAAAAGCTCCTCTCGACGAGTATCTACATCGCGCTCCGTTATTCCTCCTGCTAAAATCATGTTCGCGATGCCAACTGATAGTTCGTTCAAGTGCGGGTACTGCGGGATCACAATTTTTTTTTGCTCTATACCAGTAGTGCTTTTAATTTCATCACGAGCCGATCTAAAGGCCGCCTCAAGCAACGGAAAATCTAAAGTGCGACTTCCACTAACGGTTGGTATAAGATCGATGGGGGCTTTGGCGGAACCCGAAACACGGTTCAGCAAAGCCGACGCAGGGGAGAGCCGGGTACACGACGGCATTTCGATTGTCTTACCTTCGAAGCTCGCCATCGCTTCAGGTGTTAGACGGGCGATTCCATTCAGGCGCGCGATCTCCGAGAGAATGACGGGATCAAGCCATCCACATTGGCCCACTATATAAGCCTGCAAAGCCATGGGTTCGTTGGGTATACTCACAATATTAGTAGCAGTTATCTTCGCAAACTGCTCAACCAGCTGTTTGCTTAGGAAGGTTTTTGGAGTGATCTCGATTACAGACGGTGACTCAGACGCTGCTTCAGGCAAGATCTGAGCTTGAGCTGGACCACAAGAGCTGACCTCTACAGACGAGAGTGCAAGCATGAAACTCGCTGCAAAACGCATATTTCGAGGATCAACCCCCTTCATGGCCTGCACTCCTCAGCAGAATCATCAACCCCGCAAACCTTGGCCCCAACCTGCTTAGCTGTGTCCTGAATAAACTTCAGCAAGCTCGGTTGTGACGTCGTCGATAACCAGGATGTCGTCTGTATGTCTCCGCGCGAATTGATCCCGACCATGTACAAAACGGTTCCATCGGCAATATACGCTCCTCCACCACTGTCACCGAAGCAGACCGCCGCGCCGCCCTTCACAACCATATAGTGTTGTTCTGGTGCGGGCCCAGGCGTCAGGACCACTCTGGCTTGGCCTTCATACAGGGAGCCACTCGGTCCTGCTCCACCTCGGGCACGACAGCCGTATCCGAGCAGCGTGACGTCGCGGCCGGGGGACACCAGACTTCCCCTGGTGTTTACTCGCTCGAAATGCTTAATTTTCAGTTGCTTGTCGGTGGTGCAAACAGAGATATCTGCCGATATGTTGGGTCTGTCGGACTGATAATCTGGATGATTGCGGCACTTAACTGCTATTTCTTGGGAAGTCAGTTTAATCACGCCAGATGCGCCATCCGAAATACAATGTGCAGCAGTCAATATCACACGATTTGACACTGCGGTACTTGTACAAAATCCGGAATTTGTCTCGAAGACGAAAGTTGCAGGCCAATCTTTTGGCTCTGATGGCTTTCCTCCAATTACTTCCGGGGAAGGTCCAGTCGCGACATCAGTCAGTGGTACCATCACGAATTTATCCCCTTGTACTTGGCAATAAGCAGGCGAGTTCACAATGCCAATTGCTAATGCGGCGATAATGGTCCTAACCATTCGTTCCTCCTAGCTTACCCGCATAGACACGTGACTAATCGATCCTTAGGGCCAGGATGTCCTCAGTACAAGGCGACTTCTCGCAGATACGTCAGTACGCGCTTTCCACTCAGGAGGCGCCTAATACATGTCATCTAGTGCCGGAGCAATGTCCTTAGTATTTGCAGACCGGAAGTACACGTCCAACTCGAATGGTGAACGTGCCTAGCAAACCCTCCCAGATAGGCGAAGGAGGTTTTCCGACGCTTCACAATACGCTAACAGTGACTGATTGCAAGCCCAGACTGTGGAGACGGTCGCAGACCGTATCGCTGGGGCTGTTGATCGGTTCACTTTAGCCCCAGCACATGCGCCACCATGGCCTCGGTCGATCTTTGGTGAGGCGAGTCGGCAGGGGATTATAGCCTCCTCCAAGCCTCACAAGGCGTGCTTCGGCCTTGAAGCGATGAACACGCGGAACTTCGGGGGGGGGGGGGCACCACGTTCGGGCGTTCGGAGACGTCATGGCAATGGTTAGAGCTGGCCCCCGGCCAAGCGAGGCAGGTCTGTATGCCCATGATCACAATCTGCGGCAATGGGATGGGATCTCACTTGCACCGGGATCAAGATATTCCGACTCTGTGGCGTCGACGTCCTCGGCCGCACCGCGATCTCGCCCAACCCACGAAGCCTCGGCATTCTGCGCGAAATCTATCTCCTTACATGTTGGGGTTGAGGTATCGCGTTCCGGGTGATCCGGCACATCGGCGAGACGTCGAAGAGGCGCAGGATGATCGTCGTGGCGGGGAGGGAGCGCACCAAGAGGCCGCCGTCCGGATCGGATCGATGCTCGTCCCCTTTAGTTCGGTCTCGTCGCCCCATGACAGTGAGGTCGCGAGGGCGGCCTCGGCCTCCCGCTGGAGTCGCCGGCACGGGCGGACAGGCCGGCCCGGTTCAGGCGCACATCGACCTCCTCGCGTTCATCTCGCTGGGCGTCGATCGCCGCGCGGATGCCGTCGGGGCGGACTTCGTCTTTGGCGTGATATCCGCCGAACCGGTCGGCAAATTCTGATGTCCATGGTCAGAGCCCTTTCGTGAGTTCGCCCCGCGGCCTTGATGAACGTCAGGAGCGCGGACGCTGCGTCGTTGTCCGGATTAGTGAAGGGGTCGGCCGGCCAAGCGCTAGCCAGCTTGGTGGCGAGCCGCCCCGAGAGCCCGCGGCCTTCAGGAAGCACTCGTAGTTCCGCCGGCCAATCGACCTCACTTCCGCGACCCGGGCCTTGCCATTGGCTGGGAAGGTGACGATCGAGACCTCGAGGAGGTTGCGGCTTCGAGGGTCCGCCGGGGCTCACCGTCGTTCGTCCCGAGCGTGAGGTTCTTCGCCCGGTAGCCGACCGAGAGCCCGTCGAGCTCGCCGGGCTTGAGCTTCTCGAACACGTACTAGTCGCGTTCCGCGCCCCGGACGGAGAGCCGGTTAGTGACGCGGAGGCCGTTCGCGTCCTCTCCATGCCGGTCCACCGCCCGACCGACAAGATGTCGCCCGGACAGTCCATGAACCCGCCGAGCGGCAGGAGCATCGGCAGGCAGCTCCCCGGCCTTCTGCCAGTCGCGCGGGGCCCTGGAGCGTTCCCTTGGCGATCACGTGGCCAGAGGCGTTCAGGTGGCCAAAGACGGCGCCATATCGGAAAACTCGCCGGCTTCAAACGGGAATTCGCCGGAGAGCTTCATGTCTAGACGGGAAACATCGGACACGGCGACACCAAGCGGGAAAGCGATCAGTGGTCGGGCAGGGAGGGCTAGCGAAGCCGATCGCCGCGCACCATCCCGGTGCGGCGCCGATGGGACTTCGGAGCCCAGACTCGCCCGTCGCGAGCGCACCGGCGGGCCTACGCCGATGAGTAAATATCGTTCAATCGTCAAGCGGCCCCGGCGGTCTCGAGTTCGCGCATGAGGGCGAACGGGTCGGCGAGCGCGGCCAGGGTCGGGTCCTCGGCGGCCACCTTGCGGAGAATCGCGGCGAAGAAGACGAGCGTGCTGCCGGTAACTGTAGGGTCGCAGTTAGCTAAGGTAGAGGGCAGCATTTCTGGGCACGGCGTTGGCGGTGATGAGGAGCTTCCCGTCGACGGCGATGAGGGCCTGCATCAACACTTTTCCGCGTTCGACGAGTTGCGTGTGGAAGTCGGTGAAGCGGGCATCGGGATTTGATGGCGGCGTTAGCGGGCATGTAGAGGGCGTCTCGGACGCGCTTACGGCCGCCGTGGATGCTGCGTTGCCCGCGGAACTGCCCGCTATCGCGATTGAAGCCGGCGAGGCCTGCGAGTGCGGCCGCAGCCTTGGTCGAGCCGTCCGAGTGCGGGCATGAGGGCGATCAAGGTAGTCACGGTGACCGGGACGAGGCGGGGGATCGATTTCAGGAGGGCGGCGCGGCGGCCGAGGCCCTCGTAGGCGCGGATGATGGCGGCGATGTCGTGGTCGGCGCTTGCGATCTCGCGTTCAGGAGCTCTCGGTGGCGCAGTCGGCAGCTGGAGCCTTCGATCTGGTCGACAACGGCGTGGTGGAGCAGGCGGTCCAGGAGGGCGGTGGCGACGACGGTACCTCCGAAGACCTCGCCCTATTCAGCGAAGCCGCGGCTGGAGGTAGGGATCATGGCGCCTCGTTCGTAGCGAGCGTTGACAAGCTGGAACAAGAGGTGCCGCCGCCGGGGACGACGGGCAGGTAACCGATCTCATCGACGACGAGGAGGCTCGGGCGACAGAAGAAGCGGAGGCGCTCGGCGAGCCTACCCTCGCGCTCGGAGCGTGCGAGCGCGGTGATGAGGTCGGCGAGGGTGGTGAAGTAGACGCTTCGTCCTGCCTTGACGCCTTCGACGCCGAGGGCGGCGCCCAGGTGGCTCTTGCCGGTACCGGGCGGGCCGAGGAAGTGGACGACTTCGGCGCGTTGGACGGAGCCGAGCCCGGCGAGCGCCAGGATCCGGTCGGGGTCGAGCGATGGCTGGAAGGAGAAGTCAAAGCCCCTGATGGTCTTGATGGTGGCGAGGCGGCCCGTGCGCAGCGCGGGCTTGATGCGGCTGTTCTCGCGCAGGGTCACTCCTCGGCGAGTAGGGCGTCGATGGCTTCCAGGGCGGAGAGTTCGCCCTGCTCGAGCCGCCGGACCACATGATCGAGCGCCTCCAGGGCGCGCGGCATCTTGAGAACGCGTACACGCAGGTAGGCCGTGAAGGGATCGGGCGCGGTGGCCCGCGGTGAGCGCGATCCGTAGGCCGGAGCCTCCAAGCCGCGCTCGATGTACTTGCGAACGGTCTTGCGGTCGCTATCCGTCCGCCGGCGATCGCCGACACCGACGGGCCTTGCCGGTACAGATCCAGGATCATCATTTGCCCCCCGACTGTCCGGGCCAAGGGGCCCACTCCAACTTCTGGGGAGAACTGATTCGGCAGTGACAGGTGCTGGCTGCTGAGCATCGCGACCCGTCCGTGGCTGCCGCACAAACCTCCTTGTTCGAAGCCCTGCAAGACCGCGAACTCCTCCAGGCTCCTGGCGATCTCACCGGCAATGCGTCTGATGGGGGCACGGTCCATTCAGATGCTCTTGCCCTCGAGCGGCGGGCGGCTGAACGCGCGGTGCTTGTGAGGCTCGATCTTCTGCGCCGAAGGGATCCGGATCAGCGCGGGGCATTCAGACGCGAGGCCCCGCAACTCGCGAAAACGTCCTGTGTGGGCGCCCAGCAGAACTCGGTCCAGAAAAGGAAGCCCTGATCTGCGGCGTCACGCGTAAACGCCCCGCGCCGGTCAGGGGCGTCCCAGCCCCAAACTTCGAGGCCCCCCCCTACCCTGCCCTGGCAGGTCTCAGAGGGGCGCCGTGACCGCCCCAGGCCCGCCGGGGGGCGGTCGAGCCCGAGGCGGCCCGGTCAGCCTGCGACGGGGGCGCAGGGTCCTACCAAGCCTCGACGAGGATGAGGGCGACGAGGACAGCGAACAGGGCGAGCAGGACGACCGTTGCCATGGCCCAGCCTCGGTTCGCCGGGTGCGCAGGGTCGATCGGCCATCCGTCGAGGCCGGGGGTCGTGTCGTAGCCTCGCCGCTCGATGCCCTGCTTCGTTCGGCTATGGCACGGGTCGCAGAGGGATTGCAGGGGCGAGCAGTAGAAGGCGATCGGGTCGCCCTTGTGGGGCTCGACGTGGTCGACGATGCGTGCGGCGGTCACTCGCCCTTGCGCTGCACAGAAGCGACACAGGGGTTCGGCCCGCAGTTGGGCGTCACGGATGCTCTGCCATCGAGCGGTGCGGTATAGTCGGGGATAGGCCTCGGCCTCAACCGACCGACTGTCCCTGCGCCTCGGGTACCTGCTGCGAAGTGCGGGTTTGAGGTCACACTCGAACCGTCTACATGCGAGGTTTGAACCCGCCGGGATGGCCGCTTCCCTACCCTGCAGTGACACGAAGACCAGCATGAATTTCCCAACTGATCGGTGATGTGCGCGGGTCGTGTCAAGCCGGTTCGCTTTGCCACGTCCTTGACCTTCCACGCCGGGTGTTGACGGCCTCGTCGGATTCGAGCCCGAAGTGCGCGACGAGCGATGACAGGCCAGCCACGAGGCGGGGCTCGAACTCGTCGCGCCAGTTCTCGAACCAGACGACCCGCATGTGGGCATTGAGTTCGTCCGCCTGCACGGCGGCGCAGACCTTGAACCATCGATCGCGGAACCTGGCCTTCCGTTCCTCGGCGCAGGCCTCGCACGGGACCTCGGCGCCGCACGCGCCGCAGGCCTGCCCGTCCTCGGCCGCGGTGTTCGCCGGGAGCCCTGGCGCGCCGACGAGGCTCAGGAACGCGAGCCGGGTGTCGCGGAACTTCTGCCCGGTGTCGAACTGCGCGAAGGTGATCCGCTCGCCGAGCAGGAGCCGACCGGCGAGGGAACCGACCCGGGCGTCCCTGGCGAGTTTCTTCGAGATGCCGAAGTGACGGCATCGCGCTTCGAGCCCGACCTGGTCGGCGGGCTCGGCCTTCGTGATCCTGTCGCCGGAAGGGTATCGCTTGCCCGCCTTGCGGGGTCGTCCTCGTGCCATGTGTCCCGACCTCGTGTCCGGTGAGTAGACGGACGGTCGGGAGCCTGTCGCCCGGTGTCGACACGCACCATGGCCGATTCGGGTTCGGTTGTGCGAGCCAGATCTTGCACGCGAGCAATTCCTTCGTTCTTTCGTCGCCGCCCTAAGAGGGAGAGAAGGAACTACACAGAACGTGAAGAAAAACATCTGGATGGAGGGAGTGACGAAAGAAACGAAAGAATGAGTTATATATATGATATTATTATATGATTATAGCTCCGTTCTTTCGTTTCCGCCTGACGAAAGAATACGAAAGAATTCACACGTGCTGTGAACACGCCCCGTGCGAGGTCCGCGAAAGAATGAAATCTGCGCGAAAGAATGCAGGCCCGAAAATGTCGCCTGAGGCTACAAATATCGTCTGCACAGCGCGTCGTTGGAAGCAACGGAAATCCCGCAACGAAAGGAGCGCAATACGTGCCCATGACCTAGCGCGAAGCACCCGACGACGCCCGTGAGGCCCTGTGTGAAGCATGAGGAACACGGCCTTGCCGTGGGGTTCGGTTCCGTGGCGCACTCGATATCCCAAAGGCCGGCCAGCGAAGGGCGAGACGCGGGTCATTCCGGGCAGCATAAAAACGATGCCCTTCCCAACCGGCCCATCTGAACCCGTCCGACCGGGCACGCTCCTGATGGCGTTCGGCGAGTTCCAGGCCGCCGTGAGTCGAAGGCCGATCCGGGGTGCGTCTAAGTGGGCGCCTATGTCATCTAAGAGCCAGTCAGCCCAAGAGGAATGGCGTTTTGTAATCGAGAACGGCGATTTCTGTGGGGAGAACCAGGCGCCGCCCTTAACCGTCCACAGTGCGAGTTCGCGTGCGACGAGGACAATATAGCGCGCCCACCAGGGAAGTCCTTACCGCTAATCACCGGCAAGCTCCGCCCCCCACGCAACAACCCTGCTTAACACAGGCGCACTTCGCTAGCTGCCTCGACATCGGGCGCCAACACTCGTTCGACGTCGAGCGGGGCGCGAAGACCCCCGCCCGACGCCGGTCCTGCTCGCCGAGGCCTACCGGGAGGGCTACCGCAAAAGCTTGTAGACTACGGGCGTCCGCCCCTTGGCACCCGGCGTGCGGTCAGCGACTTGCGCGATCTGGCCGGCCTCCCGAAGCCCATCCATGGCGTCGTTAATATCCCGTTTACGGGCGACATGATTCAGTGCCCTCAGAAGGCCGGCCCGCGTAATTTCGCCGCCCGCCTTCCGCACGATTCGGAGGATGCGCAATGCGAGCGCCTGCGCCTCGGACTCGGCCATGTGTTCGAGCGCCTGCGTCCGCATCGCCTCTGCCGACCAGCGCGCGACCTCAATCCCGAACTGCATGTCCTCGACGGTCACGAAGGCGTGCGGGTCGCGGCCGAGGGCGACGATGGTAGCGATCCGGACCGCCATCTCGGCCGTGCGGGCGAAGAATGCGCCCGTGCCCGTGTCCTCGTCGATGATGGTCGCGACCTCTTCTGCGAAGGCCTCGAACATCGCCTCGGCGTCCGTGCCCCACTGCACGACCCGCGCCGGCGCCTTGCAGGGGCCCTTGTGGATTCCGCTCGCCGACATCTCGCCCGAGGCATAGAAGAGGCGCGCGAGCCCGTCGCGGATGTCGTCGGGCACGTCGCCCCCGATGGCCGGCTTGACCGGGCGCGCCTTCTGCTCGGTCGACAGGAGCAGGAAGCGATTAAGCAGGCCGTTGTGCACGTCGGCCGAGGCGAGCGACCGATAGAACTCTTCGGGCGTCGAGGTCGCATAGATCGACAGGGCGGGCCCGTAGATCGTCTGCGCCTGGATCGAGGCATAGGACGGCGTCGTCATCCTGGCGAACGAGTTGCCCCACGCCTTGCGCAACACGCCTGACATGGCCTGCTCGTGCCCGCCGGCGCGCTTGTTATTGATGCGGGCGAGGAAAACGCCGAACTCGTCCATCGTGCACAGGGCGAGCGGCGTGTCGGCCAGGACCTTGTATAGGGCGGTCCCCGAGGCGAAGTCGTCCGGCCCGAGCAGGTGCCCGAGCAGGGCCGAGTCCATCGCACGAGCGATGCACTGCGCGGGATGGTTCTTGCCGACGCCGGTCGGCGCGAGGGCGAGGACGTACAGGTGCGTGCCCGCCCCCGTGGGCGTCCCGCACTGGCGCCCAGCGACCGTGCCGACGATCGTCAGGGCGGCGCCGAGGGCGAGGGCGCGGCACGGGAACCGGTTCGAGTCCGTGATCCAGTCGACGAGGCGCCCGACGAGCCCCGGCGGTCGCGTGAGCTCGTCAGGGACCTCGTACCGGCCCGCCAGGGGCGGCGCGGTCGTCCAAGCTTCGGCTGGCAGGTCCTCGCCGATGTCCGCGACCTCGCCGGTGTCCTCGTCGAACAGTTGCGCCGAGAACAAGGCCTGCAGCTTGTCGACCACGGCGACGAACTCGGGGTCGATGTCCGCCGCCGGCAGCGGCGGGTCCTTGGGCGTCCGCATGCCCGCGGCGAGGCCGGACCGGATCGTCTTCGCCGTCTCGACCGGGTCGAGCCCGGCGGACGCAGCTGCGGCCGACAGGACGGCGACGACGTGCGACTCGGGCAGGTGCCCGCCGGCGACGTAGTGCCCGAGCTTCACGGCCGAGGCGTTCAGCTGGTTGTTCCGCCCGCCCTTCGGCGCCGAGCGGACGGCCTCGGCCTCGCCCTCGATCGCGTTCGAGAGGTAGGAGTCGATCCGCTTCTCGTCGCGCCCGGCGGGCAAGGGAAGCGACGACCTGGCCGGCGGGCTCGGGGCCGGCGTGGGCGCCTGCCCGACGTTGAATTTCGCGAGAAGGCGAGTCTCGAGTTCGTCCTCGGCGAGCTCGTCGAGGATCGGGAGTTCGTCGCGCGTGACCGTCGCCGGCGATCCGGACGGCCACTCGAACGGGGCGCCGTCAGGGTGCACGCCATGTGCGACGAACTGTTGCCCGTCGCCGAGGATTCCGACCTTGCCGACCGCGCCGAGCTTGATGATCCGCTTCGCCGGCGCCTCGCCAGGCGGCGCGGTGAAGACGAACAGGGCGCGCGGACTGTCGCCACGAACCCGCGCGATCGAGAGGCCGGCGACCTCGCGCAGGATGCCGACGACCTCGGTGACGTGCTCCGGATCGTCGACGTCGATGTCGACCGCGCGCAGGCCGCGGCACAGGATGCCGGTGTTCGTGGTCGTGATGGTCGCCGGAATCACGCCGTCCGTGTACTGCCAACCAGGGCGGGCCGGGACCTTCTCGCCAGTCCGGACCGGGATCGGCTGAAACCCGTTTTCGTAGGCGCGTCGACGAAATTCGTTAACGCCAGCGATCAGCTGCTTTCTCATCAGATCGTTCACGACAAACCCCAACATGTGATGAGTTTTATGTTCGGCACCACGGACAATGCGCAATCAAGAAAGCCTTTCGCTTTCCGTCCTCTGTACTTTTGCCGGGCATGAGGCAATTAAGGTTGGTGTCTTCAATGCATCATTTTATTTTTTTCGTATTTCCAGTCATTCTCCGCGTAATACCTCTTTACTCGCGTCATAGCGTTCGCCCTTGTACTTGGTGAGCAGGAAAAGTCTGAGCGTTACGCCCAGAGCCCGGCGAACTTTGGCCGCAGCGATTGGAGTTGCGCAAACGCGTCACCACAATCTCTGATGCATTTCAATTTTGAAGCTTGACCTTAAGCACTAAGAAAGACTTCACAAAACGTGTATAAACGTGTCTGGAGCAGGTGAGCCGAACTTAACTGGGAGTTCTAGCTATAGTGAGGAAATCAACTGAATTTCGGACGGCACCTTGTTAGGTTTTTTATATTATGATATTCTAATGAATTACACAGTCTGTGAAGCGGACCTGGCTTCCCGACGAATGAACTTTTCGGGGCCTGGATCTAAATTTCCTGTGGATTGTCGGCGCGGCCTACAAGCGACCCGATTGCACCAGCTTCAAACTGGCTTGGTTCCCGGTAGCAAAACTAGAGTTTGAAAGCGGGTACTCGTGTCAGGAGAATGATTCGCGTGGAATTTCGATGAACGCGCACCGGTCCCCGCACTAACGCTCATGACCTCCGTGCTGCGGAAAAGAGTCGACATCCAACTCCTCTGGCCTGCCAACGGTACGTATAGTCGCTTACGATTGCCCAAGGCAAAGGGGGCAATCAATAAACGACGGACACATCACCCATGTCTGAATTATTACGAGGTTACTTCTTTATCATCATTCGCCTCAATTTCGATTTGAGTTTTCTGGTATTAATACTACGATGAGGAGGTTTCGGATACACCCAGTATTGTCCGGCGGGGACCGAGATCATTGCACAACGACCGGACGGGAGTGATACCCCCCATGCGCCAAGAACAGCCAAAGGTAAACGCGCGCGGCCTTAAGGTGATCCCTCGCGCGGACGGGTCCTTCCGCCTTTTGTGGCGATGCCCGATCCGCCTCGTGCAGGCCGGCTACGCGACCCACTCCGTCAACCTCGTTTACGACATCCGCGACGAGGCGACCTGGCCGCTGATCGAACAGGCGTGCCGCGATGAGCTTGCGCGGGCCGAGGCGTGGCTTTCGTTGAAGGCGGAGCCTCGCGTCCGCCGCGGGACGATCGCCGGCCTGTGCGACCTCTATGAGACGCACGAGGCCTCGCCCTACCACGGCGCCAAATGGAACACGCGCCGGAATTACGATCAGGAACTCGGCGTGATCCGCCGGGCATGGGGCGAGCGCCGGCTCGACGCCCTCGGCGTGCTCGACTTCCATCGATGGTATGGGCAGGCTCGAGACTCGGTCGAGGGCGGCGGCATCCGGAAGGCGCACGGTCTGATTAAGCGGGTCCGCGCGATCATGAAGTTCGGTGCCGCCGCCGAGGTCCCGCACGCGCGGCGCCTGCACGAGATCCTTCTCGGGATGCGGTTCGTGAAGCCGGCGCCCCGGCGCGTCTTCATCTCGTTCGAGCAGGTTGTCGCCGTGATCCGGAAGGCGCACGAGGTCGGCCGGCCAGAGATCGCGCTCGCACAGGCCCTGCAGTTCGAGACCGGCCTGCGGCAGTCGGACGTGATCGGCCTTTGGGAACCCTGCGCGGCGGACGACGGCTCGCCTTATCGGACGAAGACCCGTCGATGGGTGCCGGGACTCGTCTGGCAGGACATCCACGCAAGCCTCGTCCTGACACTGCAGACGAGTAAGACGGGCGCGAAGGTCACTCACGCCCTGCGGTCGATGCCGCTCGTGGTGGCCGAGCTTGAGCGGATCCCGATCGAGAGCCGGGTCGGCCCTGTCGTCGTCAGCAAGGCGACCGGCATGCCGTTCCAGGGGTTCACGTTCTCGAAGGACTGGCGCCGGATCGCCGATGCCGCCGGCGTCCCGCGCGACGTCTGGAATCGGGACTCGCGCGCAGGCGCTGCATCCGAAGTCGACGAGGCCGGACTTGGCGTGGAGGACGCGCAGAAGCTTCTCGGTCACACGACGCCGAAGGTCACGCAAATCTACGTCCGAGGGAAAGCCGTGGTCGCATCCGAAAAGGTCGCAGCCGCGCGCGCCGCTCGGCGCGAAGAAAAGCTGTGACATGGAACGCTTGGCACGGGCTTAGCACGACGGCCCGAAGCACCGGCCTAAGTGCTTGAATTATTGGCGACCCCGGTTGGACTCGAACCAACGACCAACAGCTTAGAAGGCTGCTGCTCTAATCCGCTGAGCTACGGGGCCTCGCGCCAGGGGTACGCGGCGTCAGTGGGTCCAGATGCCGATCCGGCCAAACTTGAAATTGTCGGAATACGACATGGTCTTCGGCTTGCGCTCCTTCGGCTCGACCAGCCGGTACGCGATGCCGTTCTTCTCGCAGTAGGCGACGGCGTCTTCGGCCGTCGCGAAATAGAGGCGGATCTGGCTCTTCATGTCGGCGGAGGAGGTCCAGCCCATCAGCGGCTCCGGCCCCTTCGCAACCTCGGGCTCGTAGTCGAGGCACCAGCGCCTGGTCTTCGCCTGACCGGACTGCATGGCCGTCTTCGCCGGCCGATAGATCCGCGCCACCATGGATGTCGTCGCTCCGTCGCTGTCTCGAACCCGCGCGAGTCCCGTCGGGATCCCGGCGCGCTTCTCATAGCCGGCTCCGTGCGCCCGCGCCATCGGCGTTTCGTCGGTCCGGCCCGGATCGCGCGACCGTAGCGGCACCACGCCACCCTGACAAGATGCGGAAACCCCGCGCCGGAGGGCGCGGGGTTCCAAGAACGTCGTAGGAGAGATGGATCACTCGATGACTTCGACGATCCGGCGGCTCTGCGGCTCAACGAGGAGAACCTCGTTGTTGTAGTAGACGTACCGGTACTCGCGGAGCTCCGGCACCTCTTCCACGACCGTGCGCGGGATCGACTGCAGTTCGACGTCGTCCGGCAGCACCTCACCCTGGCGGGTGGTGATCTTGATCTTGATGTCCTGGTGCGGCTTCAGTTCACGCTTGATCAGGCCGAACTTGGAGCGGTCGACGATGATCCGGGCACTGCCGGTCGAGCCGCCCCCGCCCGAACGGTCGATGACCTCGACGATCCGATAGGAGCTCGGCTCCACGATGACGATCTCGTCCTCGACCACGAAGTAGCGGTACCCGCGATACTGCGGAACGATCGAAACGATCGTCTCGGGGACGCTGTGCAGTTCAATTTCGCCGCGCGGCACGGAGGTGCCGACGTTGATGTTGAACTTGATCTTCGACCGCTCGACCGGCTTGGCCCGCTCGACCAGGGTGGCGGTCACGCGCGAGCGCTCCTCGCCCTTCAGCTTGACGGAGAGCTTGGCGTCCGGGCCGTCGCCCTTGTCGGAGCCGGCCTGACGATTGCGATCGCGATCGCGCTGGTTCTGGTCGTCCGCGGCCTTGTTGCGGTCACGCTCGGCGCCGTCCCGATCCTGCGCGTTGCGGTTCTTGTCGCGCTCGCGGAGGTTCTGGTCCTCGGCCGACTTGTTGCGGTCACGGTTGGCGTCGTCGCCCTGCGCGTTGCGATTCTTGTCGCGCTCGCGCAGGTTCTGGTCCTCGGCCGACTTGTTGCGGTCCCGGTTGGCGTCGTCGCCCTGCGCGTTGCGGTTCTTGTCACGCTCGCGCAGGTTCTGGTCCTCGGCCGACTTGTTGCGGTCGCGGTTCGCGTCGTCGCCCTGCGCATCGCGGCGGCGGTTCTGGTCCGCCTCGGGCTTGTTGCGATCCTGGTCCTGGCCGGCCTGGTACTGGCGGCGGCGCTGGCTGTCGTCCTGGGCGCGGTTCTGCCCGGGAGCGGACTCGGACCGACCGGGACGGGCCGAATCGTCGGCCTGCGGACGGTTCTGCCCGGGGGCGGCCTCGGAGCGGCCGGGACGGTTGGCGTCGTCGGCGGCCGGCCGGTTCTGGCCCGGAGCCGAATCGGAACGGCTCGGGGTGCCGCTGTCCTGGCGCTCCTGGGTGGCGCCCGGGCGCTTGATCTGCGGGTCCCCGGTCTGGGCGGAGACGGTGGCGAGGCCGGCGAGCAGGGCCGCAACGGCGGTGCCGGTCATCAGGAGAGTTCGCATGGAGTCGACTCCTTTTTTCATGTCGATCTTTGCCCGGGCGAGGTGTTTCAGGCGGCTCACAAGACGCCAAAAGAGTCCTGTCGCCGCCGACTCGACCTCGGGGGGTCGCTTCCAAACGTTCTAGAGCTGCACCGGTTCCGATAACTTAGGGAATTCATGGGAGCCACGGCTCAGTTCAAGCCAGATGCTTCCACGACCTGGGACAGGCGGCGTCGTCCGGAATCGATCGGCGACTAAACCGAAGTCGCCTCACATCCGTATAGCTCCATGTCGGAAGCAGGGGCGACGCCACCCGCCCCTCCTCCGGGCAGGGCTCAGCCGCCGGTCACGGCGGCTTCGAAGTCTCCCCGAGCTCCTGCACCGTCCCCTTCGGGGGACGCTCCCGGCGAGCCTGCCCCCCGGCTCGCCGGGTCGCCCGCCCGCAAGGCCGGGAGCCTTTACCTGCGCGCGGGCCCCGTGTATCCAAGCCCTCGACGTCGTGCGGCGGGGCATAGCGCAGTCTGGTAGCGCGGGAGTTTTGGGTACTCCAGGTCGCAGGTTCGAATCCTGCTGCCCCGACCAGTCCCGCCCCTGTCCGGGCCGGGCACAGCTGACCTGAGCGGAGGCCCGTCGGGTCAACCCCGCATCAGCGGATGCACGACCTTGTCGCCGGCCTTCAGGCCGAGACGCTTCGAGGTTCCTGCCACCACCTCGAGGACGAAGCGCACCGAAGCCTGCGAGGGCACGGTCGCCTCGGACAGCGGCGTGGTGTTCTCGGCGATATGCGCGATCGTGCCGTCCGCCCGGATGAAGATCATGTCGAGCGACACGTAGGTGTTCTTCATCCAGAAATAGACCGGCTGCTCGCGCTTGAAGTCGAACAGCATGCCGTAGTCCGGATCGAGCTTGGTCCGGAACATCAGCCCTTCGGCCCGCTTCTCGTCGTCCGCCGCGATCTCGATCCGGAACGCGTGCCGCCCCGAGGCGGTCACGAGCTCCAGCCGGTCCAGGCCGGCCTGTGCCGACGCCGCCCCGCTGCGGCCCACGCCGGGGAGCCCGGGGGCGGCGAGAAGGGGCAGGACGGCCAGGAAGAGAAGAAGGGCGAGGCGCAGACGTCGCAAGTCCATGGAAGCGATCCGGCAAGAGCTGTCCGACAGCCGGTCGGCCCGGCCGCCGGCCTCGCGACGTCATAGCATGAAAGTGGCAGGAGAAGGCCAGACCGAGCCGCGGACCGCCTGGTCCGCACGCACACACGAGGCGGGGCGCGCCTCCCCCGGCGCCGCCGGGTCAGGTACGACCGACCGACGCCCGGAGATGCGTTTTCCGATCAGTGGGAGTTCGGAATGTGCCCCCCGCCGTCGGGGCGGATCTCGGCCGCCATCCGGCCCTTCGGACCTTCCCCAAAGCGCACCAGGACGGTCTGCCCGGGCCGGAGCTCGGCCAGGCCGAAGCGGCGGAGCGTCTCCATGTGGATGAAGATGTCCGGCGTTCCGTCGCCGCAGGTCAGGAAGCCGAATCCCTTGATGCGGTTGAACCACTTCACGACGGCCCGCTCCATCCCGCTGGTCGGCACCACCTGGACGTGCGTGCGCGAGGGCGGAAGCTGCGAGGGGTGGACGGCCGTCGATTCGTCCATGTGGACGATGCGCAGGGCCTGCAGGCCGCGAGGCCGGTTCAGCACCTCGCAGACCACCCGGGCTCCCTCGTAGGCGGTTTGAAATCCGTCCCGCCTGAGGCAGGTGACATGAAGCAAGATGTCCGGAAGTCCGTTATCCGGCACGATGAAGCCATAGCCCTTGGCGACATCGAACCACTTGATGGAACCGGCCACCTCGATGACGTCGACGGCTGCCTCGTCGCCGCCTGTTTCGAGAGGACGGGTGTCCGGTCCGAATTTGGCCCCCATGCCTGACCACCCCCCTAGAACTCGCGGAAGCGACCTCCGGCCGCTCCCGATGCTCGAACCCGGCGGCCGCACACGCCTTGATTCTTACTGAAAGCATAACATCGGTCTCAGGCACGACCACTGACAATGCGCAAGAGCAACCGGTTTTTTTGAATGCACCGCCGGCGCGGTTGATGCGGGAACAGGCGTATCACAGCGTTTTGAAGAGAGGCCCGATGGGCAGCCGCAGCACCCTGTCGGCGAGGTCGTCGAGTTCGGTCTCGTCGCGATTGACGATCACGAGCCGTGCCCCGAGCCGTTTCGCCATGATGGGAAAACCGGCGGCCGGATAGACCTGCAGCGACGAGCCGACGGCGAGGAACAGGTCCGCGGCCCGCGTGGCCTCCTCGGCCCGTGCCATGGCGTCGACCGGCATGGCTTCCCCGAAGGACACGACCGCGCACTTGACCAGTCCCCCGCAGGCCGGGCACCGGGGCGACGTGCCCGTCTCGGCGATCTCCGCCTCGACGGCCGCGATCCCGGCCCGCGTGCCGCATCGCAGGCAATGCGCGTAGGTCCCGTTCCCGTGCAGTTCGACGATCCGGTCCGCGGGCACGCCGGCGCGCGCGTGCAGGCCGTCGATGTTCTGGGTGATCACCGCGCGGCAGTGCCCGCTCTCGACCAGCCGCGCGATGGCCTTGTGGCCCTCGTTCGGCTCCGCGCCGCCGAACTGGCGGCCCAGTTCGAAGCGGCGGCGCCAGTCCTCCAGCCGCGCCGCCTCGGAGGCGACGAAGTCCTGGAACTCGATCGGGCGCAGGCGCGACCACAGCCCGCCCGGCGAGCGAAAATCCGGAATTCCCGACTCCGTCGAGATCCCCGCCCCCGTGAACACCACGAGCGCGCGCGACGCGGCGATCTCGTCTGCCAGAATGCGCCTTCCCTCGTCGAGGTCGCGGACGATATTGGTGGGCATCGCTGTAATGTCCGGAAAAAGGTCAGAGGAGGATCCCATGAGATATCTGCACACGATGGTCCGCGTCCGCAATCTCGAGGAGTCCCTGGATTTCTGGGTCACCAAGATGGGCCTCGTCGAGGTTCGGCGCACCGAAAGCGAGAAGGGCCGCTTCACGCTCGTCTTCCTCGCCGCACCCGAGGACCGGGCCACCGGCACCGAGAAGAAGGCGCCGCTCCTCGAACTCACCTACAACTGGGATCCCGAGGACTACGGCACCGCCCGCAATTTCGGCCACCTCGCCTACGAGGTCGACGACATCTACGAGACCTGCGCGAAGCTCCAGGCCGCCGGCGTCACCATCAATCGCCCGCCCCGCGACGGCTACATGGCCTTCGTCCGCTCCCCCGACCTGATCTCCATCGAACTCCTCCAGAAGGGCGGCGCCAAGCCTCCGCAGGAGCCCTGGGCGAGCATGGGCAACACCGGCGTGTGGTGAGCCTGCCCCGCCCGCGTACTCCAGTCCTCTCCGCCTCGCTCCGATCGGGGATGCAGGCGGAAAGGTGTTGCATCAAGGGGTCGGCGCCTCTTCGCCCCCATCCCTCTCGATCCGCGTTCCCGGACAAGGCGCCGAAGGCGCCGCAGATCCGGGATCCAGCGCGAGCCCCCATCCGCAGCGCCGCGGCCCGTGGAGAGCGCTGGCCCCCGGCGCTCCGGCCGGGGATGCGGGGGAGAGGTGATGCATCCACTTCGCTCCGACCGGGGGTGCGGACGGAGAGGTGTTGCGTCCGCTTCGCTTCGGCCGGGGATGCGGGAGGAGAAGCGTTGCATCAACGGTCGGCGCTTCTTCGCCCTACCCCCATCCCTCTCGATCCGCGTTCCCGGACAAGGCGCCGAAGGCGCCGCAGATCCGGGATCCAGCGCGAGCCCCCATCCGCAGCGCCGCGGCCCGTGGAGAGCGCTGGCCCCCGGCGCTCCGGCCGGGGATGCGGGGGAGAGGTGATGCATCCACTTCGCTTCGGCCGGGGATGCGAAACGAGAGCCCCGCCGGGGCTCCCCGCACTCACATCTCGACGATCTTGCCGTCGCCGAGCGTGATGCGCCGGTCCATGCGGGCGGCGAGGTCCATGTTGTGGGTCGCGATCAGGGCGGCGAGGCCGGAGGCGCGCACGAGGGCGGACAGGGCGTCGAAGACGTAGTGGGCGGTCTTCGGGTCGAGGTTGCCGGTCGGCTCGTCGGCGAGCAGGAGCCGGGGCGCGTTGGCGACCGCACGCGCGATGGCGACGCGCTGCTGCTCGCCGCCGGACAGCTCCGTCGGCCGGTGCGTGGCGCGTTCGCCGAGCTTCATGTAGTCGAGGAGCTCGAGCGCACGCTTCGCGGCCGTCGCCCGGTCGAGGCCGCGGATGAGCTGCGGCATCATGATGTTCTCGAGCGCGGTGAACTCGGGCAGAAGGTGGTGGAACTGGTAGACGAAGCCGATCTCCAGCCGCCGCATCCGCGTCCGGCCCTTGTCGTCGAGCTTGCCGGCCGACACGCCGCCGACGATCACCTCGCCGCCGTCCGGCCGCTCCAGGAGGCCCGCCACGTGCAGGAGCGTCGACTTGCCCGCGCCCGACGGCGCGATCAGGGCGACGACCTCGCCCGGCCGCAGCACCAGGTCCGCCCCCCGCAGCACTTCCAGGAAGCGGCTCCCCTCCGGATAGCGCCGCTCCACGCCCGACAGCACCAGCGCCGGCGCACCCGCAGGGGCCGGAACCGCCGTCTCCCGCTCGACCGCCTGCATCGCCATCACTCGTACCTCAGCGCTTCGACCGGATCGAGCCGCGCCGCCTTCCAGGCCGGATAGACGGTGGCGAGCAGCGACAGCCCGAGCGCCAGCAGCACCACCGAGACGGTCTCGCCCGTGTGCATCACCGCCTTCATGCGCGACAGGAAATAGATCTCCGGCGGGTACAGGTTGGTGCCGAGCACCCAGGACAGGAACTGGCGCACGCCCTCGATGTTGCGGCAGATCAGGAATCCCAGCAGCACCCCCGCGGCCGTGCCCGTAGTCCCGATCGCAGCGCCGGTGATGAAGAAGATGCGCATGACCGAGCCGCGCTCCGCCCCCATGGTCCTCAGGATCGCGATGTCGCGCGACTTGTCCTTCACCAGCATGGTCAGGCCCGCGATGATGTTGAGCGCCGCCACCAGCACGATCATCGTCAGGATCAGGAACATGACGTTCCGCTCGACCTCCAGCGCGGAGAAGAAGGTCACGTTCCGGAATCGCCAATCGGTGACGAAGACCGACCGCTGCGCCGCGATCTCCACCGCCTTGCGCATGTCGCCGACCTTGTCGGGATCCTGCACGAAGACGTCGACCGCCGAGGCCTTGTCGTCCGTGTTGAAATAGGCCTGCGCCTGCACGAAGGGCATGAACACGAAGGCGGCGTCGTATTCCGACATCCCGACCTTGAAGATCGCCACGATCGGGAAGGCCTTCACGCGTGGCGTCACGCCCATCGGGGTGACGTTGCCGCGCGGGGTCACGATCGTGATCGGATCGCCGAGCCTCAGGCCCAGCTTCTCGGCGAGCTTCTCGCCCACCGCCACGCCCTTGCTCTGGTCGAAGCCCTCGAGGGTGCCCTGCTGCACGTTGCCCGAGACGAGCGTGATCTTGTCCAGGTCCTCCTTCTTGATCCCGCGCACGAGCGTGCCGAGCGCCGCGGCCGGGCCGGAGGCGAGCGCCTGCCCCTCCACGAAGGGAATTGCGAACTTCACGCCTTCGACGAAGCCGATGCGGCTCGCCACCTCGTCGAAGTCGGTGAAGGCCGCGTCCGTCGGCATGACGATCATGTGGCCGTTGAGGCCGAGCATCTTGCCGAGCAGCTCCTCGCGGAACCCGTTCATCACCGCCATGACGGTGATGAGCGTGGCGACGCCGAGCATGATGCCGACGAAGGAGAAGCCGGCGATGATGGAGATGAAGGCCTCGCGCCGGCGCGAACGCAGGTAGCGCCAGGCGATCATCCATTCGAAGGGCGAGAAGGGCCGGGTCTCGGTCGGCTCGGCGTCGGTCCTCACGGCATCGGCAACGGCCATCGGCTCAACAGGTCTCCGTTCAGGCGGTCAGGCGGGCGACGGCCGCCTCGGGCGACAGGGTCTCGCGTTCGCCGGTCGCCCGGCGCTTCAGTTCGACCTTGCCCTCGGCGAGGCCCTTGGGGCCGACGATCAGCTGCCACGGCAGCCCGATCAGGTCCATGGCGGCGAACTTGGCACCCGCCCGGCCGTCGGTGTCGTCGTAGAGCACGTCCTTGCCCTTGGCGCCGAGCCGCCGGTAGAGGTCGAGGCAGGCCCCGTCCGTCGCCGCGTCGCCGACCTTCAGGTTGACGAGCCCGACATCGAAGGGCGCCACCGCGTCCGGCCAGACGATCCCCGCCTCGTCGTGGCTCGCCTCGATGATGCCGGCCACCAGCCGCGACACGCCGACCCCGTAGGAGCCCATGTGCACCGGCTTCTCCGCTCCGTCCGGGCCGGCGACCTTCGCCCCCATGGGTTCGGAATACTTGGTGCCGAAATAGAAGATGTGGCCGACCTCGATGCCGCGCGCCGCCATCCGGTCCGCCTCCGGCAGGGCCTCGAAGGCCGCCGGGTCGTGCTTCTCCTCGGTGGCGGCGTAGCGCGTCGTCCAGTCCCGCACGATGCCGGAGAGGTCGGCGTCGAAATCGGTGTCGGCGCCGGGGATGGGCATGTCGAGCAGCCGGCGGTCGCAGAACACCTGGCTCTCACCGGTCGACGCCAGGATGATGAATTCGTGGCTCATGTCCCCGCCGATCGGCCCCGAATCCGCCCGCATGGGAATCGCCTTGAGGCCCATGCGCGCGAAGGTGCGCAAGTACGCGACGAACATCTTGTTGTAAGCGTGGCGGGCCGCCTCCTGGTCCACGTCGAACGAGTAGGCGTCCTTCATGAGGAACTCGCGCCCGCGCATCACGCCGAAGCGGGGCCGCACCTCGTCCCGGAACTTCCACTGGATATGGTAGAGATTGAGCGGCAGGTCGCGGTAGGAGCGCACGTAGGAGCGGAAGATCTCGGTGATCATCTCCTCGTTGGTCGGCCCGAAGAGCATCTCGCGCTCGTGCCGATCCTCGATGCGCAGCATCTCCTTGCCGTAGTCGTCGTAGCGCCCGGATTCGCGCCACAGGTCGGCCGACTGGATGGTCGGCATGAGCAGTTCCAGGGCGCCGGCCCGGTTCTGCTCCTCGCGCACGATCTGCCCGATCCGGGTCAGCACCCGGTAGCCCAGCGGCAGCCAGGAATAGATGCCGGCCGACTGCTGGCGGATCATGCCGGCGCGCAGCATGAGCCGGTGCGAGACGATCTCGGCCTCCTTGGGCGTCTCCCGGAGGATGGGAAGGAAATAGCGGGACAGGCGCATCGGACGGCCTCGGAACGGTCGGCTGGGTCGAACGGAATCCACCGCGGCGGCGGGGCCCGACACTGAAACCCCATGCTCCGCGAAAACACAAGGGCGCAGCAGGATCGGCGGCCCCCGCCGCGTGGCCCGGGCACCGCCTGCCGCCGAGCGGCCTTGGCGCCCCCCGAAACGCATGCTGTAATTACGAAATTTCCATTTTGGAGCACCGGACCCCAGGAAATCGTATTGCTAACCGATTCAAAGGTCTGACTTTTCGCTGCCCTACGCAAAAAACATGGGCTGCGGCTGCACAAAATGGTGACAAACCGAATTCGCCACGATATGGTCTCGAACCATAAGAACAGGGTCCGCCAGGGTTGATCAACAGCCCGGCCTTCGTGAGACCCGAACGAGGCATCGCGGTCTAAGTCTTGGGAGGAAACAACCCCGGCGCGCCGTAAGGCTGCTGCCACCGTCGCTTCTCGCAGTCAGGAGCTTGAAGGCGGACGGAATGGGGTTGGGACGCGCAACTATCAGAAAGCAAGGCGGTCTCCGCCTTGCTTTTTTTATTGCCTGCACGCCGGCTCAGCTTCGCCCCGGATAGCCCGGCAGCGGAATGTCCTCGAGCGTCAGGCCCGATTGTCTTACGGCCACGAAGCCCGCGAAGATCACCCCCGAGACGACGGTGGTCCAAAAGAGTTTCACGAGCAGCCTCGGCACGGCCGGCGCGCCCGGCTCGCTGCCCGGGGTGATCTCCCCGGTTTCGTGCTGCGAGGTGACCCCGAAGGGAAGCACCGCGAAGAGGGTGAGCCACCAGATCACGAAATAGACCGCGAGCCCTGTTCCGAATGCCATGATCCTCTCCGGGTCGGCCGCCCGTCGCGGGCCGGGCCTTGGCTCAGGCCTGCTCCAGTTCCACCAGCGTGCCGCAGAAGTCCTTGGGGTGCAGGAACAGGACGGGCTTGCCGTGCGCCCCGATCCTGGGTTCGCCCGAGCCGAGCACCCGCGCGCCTTCCGCCTTCAGGCGGTCGCGGGCCGCCAGGATGTCGTCGACCTCGTAGCAGACGTGGTGGATGCCGCCGTCCGGGTTCTTGTCGAGGAACTTGGCGATGGGCGAGTCGGCCCCGAGCGGCTCCAGGAGCTCGATCTTGGTGTTGGGCAGCTCGATGAAGACCACCGTCACGCCATGCTCCGGCTGCGGCGTCGGCGCGGTCACCTTCGCGCCGAGCGACCCCCGGTAGACCGCCGAGGCGGCCTCGATGTTCTTCACCGCGATGGCGACGTGGTTGAGGCGTCCGATCATGGCCCGGCTCCCGCTTTGGCGTTCTGGTGCCGCGGATGTAGGCCGCGCCGCCTTGCCCGGCAACCCGGCCCTTCGGCGAAAGCCCGCGCGCGGGGGCGGGACCGATCGCCGCTCCCCTGCCCGGCCTCGCCCGCTCAGTCGACCTCGTGGACGACCACCTCGACGATCGGCTTCTTGCCCCACCGCTCCGCGACCGCCGCCCGGACCGCTTTCTTGATGGCTTCCGCCACCGTGTCGAGGTCCCGGCGGCGCGGCCGCGACAAGCCCTCGAGGGTCGATTCCGCCGCGTCGATCACCACGTCCTCGAAATCCTCGCCGCGCTGGTCCTCGTCCGGAATGCCGATCAGCACCGCCTCCGGGTCCGCCGCGATGCCGCCCTTGCCGTCGAGGGCCAGCGACACGACGACCACGCCCGCGAAGGACGCCTTGCGCCGCTCCTTCACGCCCGACGCGTCCGGCAGGACCACCAGCCGCCCGTCCTTGAAGAGGCGGCCCGCGAAGGCCTCGTCGACGATGCCCGCTGGCCCCGGCGCCAGCCGGATCATCTTGCCGTTGCCGCCGACCACCACCTCGGGCACCCCCACGTGCCGTGCGAGGTCCGCATGGGCATTGAGGTGCACCGCCTCGCCATGCACCGGCACGGCCACCTCCGGACGGGCATACTCGTACATGCGCGCCAGTTCGCCCCGGCGCGGATGGCCGGAGACGTGCACGAGCGCGTCCCGGTCGGTGAGGATGCGCACCCCCTTGCCGGCGAGCGCGTTCTGGATCGCGTTGACGGACTTCTCGTTGCCCGGGATCGTCCGCGAGGAGAAGATCAGCGTGTCGCCGGGGGCCAGCGTGATGTTCCGGTGCTCCCCCGTCGCCACCTTGGCGAGCGCCGCCCGCGGCTCCCCCTGGCTGCCGGTCATCAGGGCGACGACCTTGTCCCGGGGCAGGTATCCGTAGGCGTCCTCGCCCAGGAATGGCTTGATCCCGTCGAGCAGACCCAGCTCGCGGGCCACGTCGAGGGACCGGTGCATCGCCCGGCCGAGCACGACCACGTCCCGGCCGGTCGCCGCGGCGGCCTCCGCCACCGCCCGGATGCGCCCGACGTTCGACGCGAAGGTGGTCACCGCTACCCGGCCCGGCGCCTGACCGATGATCTCCGTGAGCGAGGCAGCCACCTCCCGCTCGCTCGGGCTGATCCCCTCCCGGACCGCATTGGTGGAATCGCCGACCAGCGCCCGGATGCCGGTCTCAGCCGCGATCGCCCCGATCCGCTCGAAGTCGGTCGGATGGCCGAGCACCGGCGTGGCGTCGATCTTCCAGTCGCCGGTGTGCAGCACGGTGCCGAGCCCCGTGCGGATCGCCAGCGCGTTCGATTCGGGGATCGAATGGGCGACGTTGATCGCCTCGATGTCGAAGGGCCCGAGCCGCCAGCGGTCACCCGCCTTGTAGGACTTGACGGGAATGTCGGGTGCCCCCGCGTGGCCTTCCGCCTTGGCGGCCAGCAGCCCGGCCGCGAAGGGGGTCATGTAGACCGGGGCCTTGATCCTCGGCCAGAGGTCGAGAAGCGCCCCGAAGTGGTCCTCGTGCGCATGCGTGATGATGATGCCGAGGATCGACTTCCGCTCCGCCTCCGCGAAGCGGAGGTCCGGGAAGATCAGGTCGACACCCGGCTCGTCGAACTCGTTCGCGAAGGTGATCCCGAAGTCGACGATGATCCATTGCCGGTTCCCGTCCGGGCCGAAGCCGTAGAGCGACAAGTTCATTCCGATCTCGCCGACGCCCCCGAGGGGCAGGAAGACGAGCTCGTCGCCCGTACGCCGCTTTGCCATGTCCCGACCGTCCTGTTCTTGCGCTTGAGCCCCTCGCACCGGAGGTGGCCCGCGATCCGAGACCCCGGCCCGATCGCAGGAGTCCGAGTTGGTTCCTGTCCTAGCTACCCCGGCGCGACGCCCGGGTCGACGGGAACAGATGCAGCTTCTCCGAAATGCACTTCGCCCGCCGCGACCGTTTCCCGTCGCCCGTCCGCCTGCCGGATGACCAGCCGGCACTCTTCGTCGAGCGTTTCGAATACCCCGGTCACGTGGCGACTGCCGACCCGGACCGAGGCCGGCGCCCCGAGCCCATGCGCCCGGGCGAGCCATGCCCGCCGCAGGCGGTCCAGTCCCGCGCCGCCGTCCCAGAGCCGCTCCGCATCGACCCACGCGTCCGACAGCCCGGCGAACAGGGCCGCCGCGGACGGCGCGCCGCCGAGCGCGGCGACCGCGGTGGCCGGATAGGCCAGGTCGTCCGGCGCCGACACGACATTGACGCCGATGCCGACGACGACCGCCAGCCGCCCGGGTCCGGCCGGCTCCGCCTCGAGCAGGATGCCGGCGAGCTTCTTCCTATCCGCTACCACGTCGTTGGGCCATTTCAGCGCGACACGACCGCGCGCCCCCTCTGGGAGCAGCCCGTCGAGGGCCGTCACGAGAGCCACGCCGGCGGCGAAGCCGAGCGTCGCGACCGCCGTCGCGGGCGCGTCGCTCATGAGGAGCAGGCTTGCCGCCAGGTTGCCGCGCCGGCTCGACCATGCCCGGCCGCGGCGCCCGCGCCCGGCGGTCTGCTCCCCGGCGACGAGCCAAAGCCGGCCCGGATCCCCGGACCGGCCGCGCGCCAGACCCTCGCTGTTGGTCGACCCGATCGTCTCGAAGGCGGCGAGCCGGTATCCAGCGCCGATCGCCTTCGCCCCGAGCGCCGGGTCCGCTCCCGGCCCGGTCATCTCAGAACAGGCTCTTCGCCGCCGCCGCCGCCGCGTTGCCGATCGGGTTGGCGATCACCACGTAGGCGAGCACGAAGACGCCGGAGAGCCCGAGCACCACCTTCATCTCGAAGGCCATCGGCTCGAAGGCGGGCGCCGGCTCGTCGAAATACATGATCTTGACGATGCGGAGATAGTAGTAGGCGCCGACCACGCTGGTCACCGCACCGATCACCGCGAGCGTCACCAGCCCGGCCTGCACGGCGGCCAGGAAGACGTAGAGCTTCCCGAAGAAGCCGGCGAGGATCGGGATGCCGGCGAGCGAGAACATCAGCATGGCGAGCAGGAAGGCCATCATCGGCTTCGTACGGCTGAGGCCCGCCAGTTCCGCGATGTCCTCCACCGGCCCGTCCCGCCGCTGCATCGACAGGATGCACGCGAAGGTGCCGAGCGTCATCGCGAGGTAGATCGCGATGTAGACGATCACGCTCTCCACGCCCTGCTGGGTGCCGGCGGCAAGGCCGACCAGCGCGTAGCCCATGTGGCCGATCGACGAATAGGCCATCAGCCGCTTTATGTTGCGCTGCCCGATCGCCGCGAAGGAGCCGAGCAGCATCGAGGCGACGGAGACGAAAACCAGGATCTGCTGCCAGTCCTTGGTCACGGGCCCGTAGCCGTCGATGACGACGCGGGTGAGCAGCGACAGCGCCGCGACCTTCGGGGCGGCCGCGAAGAAGGCCGTCACCGGCGTCGGCGCGCCCTCGTAGACATCCGGCGTCCACATGTGGAACGGCACGGCCGAGATCTTGAAGGCGAGGCCGGCCAGCACGAAGACGATGCCGAAGACGAGGCCGAGCGACGAGCCCTGCGCCTGCAGGACGGCCGAGATCCCCGCGAAGGTGGTCTGGCCCGTGAAGCCGTAGGTGAGCGAGGCGCCGTAGAGCAGCATGCCCGACGAAAGCGCGCCCAGCACGAAGTACTTGAGGCCCGCCTCGGTCGACTTAACGTTGTCGCGGTTGATCGAGGCGATCACGTAGAGGGCGAGCGACTGCAATTCGAGCCCGAGATAGAGCGCGATCAGGTCGCCGGCCGAGATCATCAGCATCATGCCGACGGTCGCCAGCAGGATCAGCACCGGATACTCGAAGCTTTCGAAGCCCTCGCGGCGCGCGAAGTCCAGGCTCATCCAGATCGCGAAGCCAGAGCCCGCCAGCGCCATCAGCTTCATCAGCCGCGCGAAGGGATCGAGGATGAAGGCGCCCTGGAAGGTCGTCCCGAGAGTCGGCGACAGGAGCAGCACCAGGAAGGCCACCGCGATCAGGCCCATGGCGCCATAGGCCACGGGCCGCCCCGAGCGCTCGCCCGAGAAGGCGCCCCACATGAGGAGCGCCATCGCGCCGATCGCGAGGAGGATTTCCGGCAGCGCCGGGCCGAAAGCGGGGGCAGCCATCACGAGCGTCATTCCCTTCGAGTGCCGGAACGGCGCGGCGGCGGGCCGCGCGTCCCGAGGATCGGTGGCGCCTGCCGGCCGGCAGGCCTCGGCCGGGCCCGGTCGCCCGGGCCGGACCGCGTCAGTGCGCGACCGCCGCGGCGGTCTTCACCGCCGCCTCGATCGCCGCGTGGTACTTGGTCACCAGCGCCTGGCTCGAGGCCGCGATGGTGTTCAGGATCGGAGCCGGCCAGACCCCGTAGAGGACCGTCACGATGACGAGCGGATAGACCACCGCCATCTCGCGCCGGTCGAGATCGAGGATGCCGGCGAGGCTCGGCTTGGTGAGCGCGCCGAACACGACCTTGCGGTAGAGCCAGAGCGCGTAGGCGGCCGACAGGATCACGCCCGTGGTGGCGAAGAAGGCCACCCAGGTGTTCGCCTGGAAGGCGCCGATCAGCGTCAGGAACTCGCCGACGAAGCCCGACGTACCCGGCAGGCCCACATTCGCCATGGTGAAGACCAGGAACGCCACCGCGTACCAGGGCATCCGGTTGACGAGGCCGCCATAGGCCGAGATCTCGCGGGTGTGCATCCGGTCGTAGACCACGCCCACGCAGAGGAACAGCGCGCCGGACACAAAGCCGTGGCTGATCATCTGGAAGATCGCGCCCTGCACGCCCTGCTGGTTCGCCGCGAAGATGCCCATCGTCACGAAGCCCATGTGGGCGACCGACGAGTAGGCGATCAGCTTCTTGATGTCCTCCTGCATCAGCGCGACGAGCGAGGTGTAGATGATCGCCACGACCGACAGCGTGAAGACGAGCGGCGCGAAGTGCTCGGAGGCGAGCGGGAACATCGGCAGCGAGAAGCGCAGGAAGCCGTAGCCGCCCATCTTCAGGAGGATGCCGGCCAGGATCACCGAACCCGCCGTCGGCGCCTCGACATGCGCGTCGGGGAGCCAGGTGTGCACGGGCCACATCGGCATCTTGACCGCGAAGGAGGCGAAGAAGGCGAGCCACAGCCAGGTCTGCATGCCGGCCGGGAACGAATGCTGCAGGAGCGTCGGAATGTCCGCCGTGCCGGCCTGCCAGTACATGGCGATCATCGCCACCAGCATCAGGATCGAGCCGAGCAGCGTGTAGAGGAAGAACTTGAACGACGCATAGACCCGCCGCGGCCCGCCCCAGACGCCGATGATGATGAACATCGGGATCAGGCCGGCCTCGAAGAACACGTAGAAGAGCATGAGGTCCAGGGCCGTGAAGACGCCGATCATCAGCGTCTCGAGCACCAGGAACGCGATCATGTACTCCTGCACGCGCCGTTCCACGCTCTCCCAGCTCGCCAGGATGCAGAAGGGCATCAGGAACGTGGTCAGGATGACGAACAGCACCGAAATGCCGTCGACGCCCATGTGGTAGTTGAAGTAGCCGCCGATCCAGGCGGTCTTCTCCACGAGCTGGAAGCCCGGGTTGGCGGGATCGAAGCGGCCGAGGATCAGGAGCGAGACCAGGAAGGTGAAGACCGTCGTGATCAGCGCGATGGTCCGGATCCGCTGGCGCGCGACCGCATCCTCCCCGGTGACCAGAGCGATGAAGAAGACGCCGACCAGCGGCAGGAACGTGACGATGGACAGAAGGGGCCAGCCGGACATCAGCGCGCTCCTCCGAGCATCATCCAGGTCACGAGCGCGGCCACGCCGATCATCATGACGAAGGCATAGTGGTAGAGGTACCCGGTCTGCAGCCGGACGACCTGCTGGGTGACGTCGACGACCCGCGCCGAGATGCCGTCCGGCCCGAGCCCGTCGATGACCCGCCCGTCGCCCTCCTTCCAGAGGAACCGCCCGAGGCGTTTCGCCGGCCGGACGAACAGGAAGTCGTAGAGCTCGTCGAAGTACCACTTGTTGAGCAGGAACCGGTAGAGCGGCTGGTGGCGCTCCGCCAGCGCGCGCGGGATCGACGGGTCGACCACGTAGAACCGGTAGGCCGTCACGAGGCCGATCAGCATCGCGATGAAGGGCAGCGCCTTCACGAGGAGCGGCACTTCGTGGCTCTCCTCGAGGAGCCGGTTCTCCGGTCCGATGAAGAGGGCGCCCTTCCAGAACGCGTCGTACGAGCCCTTGATGGCCTCCCAGCCGTGGCCGTTGCCGAGGAACAGGCCGGTGAACAGCATCCCGGCGAAGACCGCCCCGAAGGCGAGGACCATGAGCGGCACCGTCATCACCGGCGGGCTCTCGTGCACATGCTCCATCACATGGGCGTCGGCGCGCGGCGTCCCCCAGAAGGTCACGAAGATGAGCCGCCAGGAATAGAAGGACGTGAACAGCGCGGCGATCACCAGGAGCCCGAAGGCGTAGCTGGCGAAGGTCCCGTGCGCCGCATAGGCGCTCTCGATGATGGCGTCCTTGGAGTTGAAGCCCGCGAAGCCGAGCTGGCTGAAGGGCACGCCGAAGCCGGTCAGCGCCAGGGTCCCGACCACCATCATCGCGTAGGTGAGCGGGATCTTGTCCTTGAGCCCGCCCATCTTCCGGATGTCCTGCTCGCCCGAGACGGCATGGATCACCGAGCCCGCCCCGAGGAACAGGAGCGCCTTGAAGAACGCGTGCGTGAACAGGTGGAAGATGCCGGCCGAATAGGCCCCGACCCCGAGCGCGGCGAACATGTAGCCGAGCTGCGAGCAGGTCGAGTAGGCGATGATCCGCTTGATGTCGTTCTGCACCAGCCCGACCGTGGCGGCGAAGAAGGCCGTGGTCGCGCCGATGAAGGTGACCACCGCCAGCGCCGTCGGCGCCAGTTCGAAGAGCGGCGAGAGCCGGGCCACCATGAACACGCCCGCCGTCACCATGGTGGCGGCGTGGATGAGCGCGGAGACCGGCGTCGGGCCCTCCATGGCATCCGGCAGCCAGGTGTGCAGCAGGAACTGCGCCGACTTGCCCATCGCACCCATGAAGAGCAGCAGGCACACGCAGGTGAGCGCGTCGAAGTTCCAGTTCAGGAAGTGGATCGTCTTGCCCGCCATCGCCGAGGCGTTGGCGAAGATGGTCGTGAACTCGATCGAGTTGAACAGCAGGTAGACGCCGAAGATGCCGAGCGCGAAGCCGAAGTCGCCGACGCGGTTGACGATGAAGGCCTTGATGGCGGCCGCGTTGGCGGACGGCTTCTGGAACCAGAAGCCGATCAGCAGGTAGGAGGCGACGCCCACGCCCTCCCAGCCGAAGAACATCTGCAGCAGGTTGTCGGAGGTCACCAGCATCAGCATCGCGAAGGTGAACAGCGACAGGTAGGCGAAGAAGCGCGGCCTGTGCGGGTCGTGGCTCATGTAGCCGATCGAGTAGACATGCACGAGCGCCGACACGGTGTTGACCACGACCAGCATCACGGCCGTCAGCGTGTCGACCCTGACCGCCCAGTCGACCGACAGCGTGCCGGACTGGATCCAGGTGAGGAGTTGCACGCGCACCGGCTCGCCCGAGCCGAGCGCCACCTGCACGAAGGCGACCCAGGAGAGGAGCGCCGCCAGGATGAGGAAGCCGGACGTGACGTATTCCGCCACCCTCGCGCCGGGCGGCGCATGATGGTGGTCGTCGTGCCCGTGGCCGTGGTCGTCGGCGCCGTGACCGTGCTCGTCGTGGGCATGGCCGTGGCCGTGGTCGTGACCATGCCCGGAGAGCGCGGCGGCGCCGTCCGGCCCGCGCGGATGCGCGAACAGCGCGATCGCGCCGGCGATCAGGAAGCCGAGGAGCGGCAGGAAGACGATGGCAGAATACATGGGCCGCTCAACCCTTCATCGTGTTGATGTCTTCGACCGCGATGGATCCGCGGTTGCGGTAGAAGACCACCAGGATCGCGAGGCCGATCGCGGCCTCCGCGGCCGCGACGGTCAGCACCAGGAGGGCGAAGACCTGCCCCATGAGGTCGCCGAGGAAGGCCGAGAAGGCGACGAAGTTGAGGTTCACGGCGAGCAGGATGAGCTCGACCGACATCAGGATGATGATGACGTTCTTCCGGTTCAGGAAGATGCCGAACACCCCGAGCGTGAACAGGATCGCGGCCACCGAAAGGTAGTGCGACAATCCGATTTCCATGGGTCACCCCCTCGACGCGGGATCGGCACCGCCGCCCGCCGGACGTTCCTTCCGCGCGCCCCGCGGGAGCCCCTGCCCCGCCGGCCGCCCTTCGCTGATTTCAGAGCCCCTTGCCGCTCTCGACCTTGACCACCTCGATGGAGGCGGACACGGGCCGCGAGACCTGCCGGGCGATGTCCTGCCGCTTCACCCCGACCTTGTGGCGGAGCGTCAGCACGATCGCCCCCACCATCGCGACGAGCAGCACGAGGCCGGACACTTGGAAGAAGAAGACGTAGCGCGTGTAGAGGACCTGCCCGAGCGCCGCGATGTTGGACATCTCCACCGGCGCCGGGATCGGCGTGACCGGCTTTGCCAGGATGCCCGGGTCGATCGCCCAGCCGCCGAGCACCATCATCAGCTCGACGAGCAGGATCCCCCCGAGCACGCCGCCGACCGGCAGGTACTGCAGGAAGCCCTGCCGGAGCTCGACGAAGTCGACGTCCAGCATCATCACCACGAAGAGGAACAGCACCGCGACCGCGCCGACGTAGACGACGACCAGGATCATCGCCAGGAACTCGGCCCCGACGAGCAGGAAGAGCCCGGCCGCGTTGAAGAAGGCGAGGATCAGGAACAGGACCGAGTGGACCGGGTTCCTGGCCGAGATGACCATGAAGGCCGACGCCACCGTGACGGTGGCGAAGAGGTAGAAGAAGAGGGCTTTCAGGACCATCGTGGTTCCCCGTGCCGGCGGGCCGGCTTGTCTCTACGTCCTCGGCGGGCCGCGCGCGACCCGTCCTTCCGTCGAACTCAGCGGTAGGGCGCGTCCATCTCGATGGCGCGGGCGAGCTCGCGCTCCCAGCGGGCGCCGTTGGCGAGGAGCTTCTCCTTGTCGTAGTAGAGCTCCTCGCGCGTCTCGGTGGCGAACTCGAAGTTCGGCCCCTCCACGATGGCGTCCACCGGGCAGGCTTCCTGGCAGAAGCCGCAATAGATGCATTTCACCATGTCGATGTCGTAGCGGGTCGTCCGCCGCGTGCCGTCGTTGCGGCGCGGGCCCGCCTCGATGGTGATCGCCTGCGCCGGGCAGATCGCCTCGCACAACTTGCAGGCGATGCAGCGCTCCTCGCCGTTCGGATAGCGGCGCAGCGCGTGCTCGCCGCGGAAGCGGGGCGAGATCGGGTTCTTCTCGAAGGGATAGTTGATCGTCGCCTTGGGCTTGAAGAAATAGCGCATGGACAGCCAGAAGGCCGCCACGAACTCCTTCAGGAACAGGGCTTTCGCAGCCTGATCGAGCTTCATTCTTCCGTCCCTCCGGACCCCGCGGC
This sequence comes from Prosthecomicrobium sp. N25, assembly GCF_037203705.1. NCBI lineage: Bacteria > Pseudomonadati > Pseudomonadota > Alphaproteobacteria > Hyphomicrobiales > Kaistiaceae > Prosthecomicrobium > Prosthecomicrobium sp. N25. The sequence continues at coordinate 434,468 of NZ_JBBCAT010000004.1, read as the reverse complement.
TCACCCGCCGACGGCCGCCCCGAACCAGTAGCCGAGCCCCGCAAAGACGAGGCAGTTGACCACGAACACCACCTTCATGATCAGGTCGAGCCGCGCGGCCTGCGATCGTTCGACCACCGCCCCGCCGTTCGCCTTCTCCGCCGCCCGCCGGATCAGCATGGCGATCAGCCCATAGTCGATCAGTCCGACCGCGAGCCCCACACCAGCCCCGATCGCGCCGGGCAGCGACAGATCCATCACCGAGCCCTCACGGCGCCGTCCCCGTCAGCTGCAGGAAGCCGGCGACCACCACCACCGAGGCGAGCGAGATGGGCAGGAACACCTTCCAGCCCAGCCGCATCAGCTGGTCGTAGCGGTAGCGCGGCACGAAGGCCTTCACCATGGCGAACATGAAGAAGACCAGGAGCGCCTTGAGCAGGAACCAGAACACGCCCGGGATCCACGTGAAAGGCGGCAGGCCGATCGGTGCGCTCCAGCCGCCGAGGAACAGGATCGTGGTCAGCGCGCACATGGTCGCGATCGCCACGTATTCCCCGAGCATGAACATCATGTAGGGCGTCGAGCCGTACTCGACCATGAAGCCCGCCACCAGCTCCGACTCCGCCTCGACCAGGTCGAAGGGCGGCCGGTTCGTCTCGGCCAGCGCCGAGATGAAGAAGATAACGAACATCGGGAAGAGCGGGATGAAGTACCAGTTCAGGAAGGTCAGCCACGGCAGGCCGATCAGCGAGGCGATGCCGCGCGTCTGCTGGGCGAGCACGATGCCCGAGAGGTTCAGCGTGCCGGCGCAGAGCAGCACCGTGATGATGACGAAGCCGATCGAGACCTCGTAGGACACCATCTGGGCCGCCGAGCGCAGCGCCGCCAGGAACGGATACTTCGAGTTCGACGCCCAGCCGCCCATGATGATGCCGTAGACGCCGAGCGACGAGATCGCGAAGATGTAGAGGATGCCGACGTTGATGTCGGCGATCACCCAGCCCGGCGCCACCGGCACCACCGCCCAGGCCGCGAGCGACAAGATCACCGTCACGAGCGGCGCCAGCAGGAAGAGCCCCTTCGAGGCGCCCGCCGGGATCACCGGCTCCTTCAGCACGAACTTGAGCAGGTCCGCGAAGGACTGGAAGAGCCCCCAGGGCCCGACCACGTTCGGCCCGCGCCGGAGCTGCACCGCCGCCCAGATCTTGCGGTCCGCATAGAGCACGTAGGCGATCACCACGAGCAGGATCACCATCAGCAGCACGGACTGCGCCACCATGACGATCAGCGGCCAGAGGTAGTTGCCCCAGAAGTCGGCCATCGTCCCCGTCCTTTATTCCGCCGCCTGGCGCGTGATGGCCCGCGCGAGCGCCGAGCACTCGGCCATGACGGCCGAGGCGCGCGCGATCGGGTTCGTGAGGTAGAAGTCCACGACCGGGCTGCGGAACGCCGCGCGCCCCATGGTGCCACCGAGCTCGGCGAGCGCCAGCACGTCGGCGGGATCCGCCGGCACGATTTCGTCCACTTCGCCGAGATGCGGATGCGCCGCGACCATGCGGGCGCGCAGCTGTGCGAGGCTGTCGAAGGGGAGCCGCTTGCCGAGCACGTCGGAGAGCGCCCGGAGGATCGCCCAGTCCTCCCGCGCCTCGCCCGGCGGGAAGCCGGCCCGGTTGGCCTGCTGCACCCGCCCCTCGGTGTTCACGTAGGTGCCGTTCTTCTCGGTGTAGGCCGCGCCCGGCAGGATCACGTCCGCCCGGTGCGCGCCGGCGTCGCCGTGCGTGCCGATATAGACCGTGAAGGTGGCGCCGAGCCCCTGCAGCGGCACCTCGTCGGCACCGAGCAGGAACAGCACGTCGAGCTTGCCGCCCTCGCCCGCCGCGATGATGCCGGCCGCGTCGAGCCCGCCCTCGCCCGGCACGAAGCCGATGTCGAGCGCCCCGACCCGCGAGGCCGCCGTGTGCAGCACCGAGAAGCCGTTCCACTCGTCCGTCGCCGCGCCGACGTCCCGCGCCAGCCGCGCCGCCGCCGACAGGACCGCGAAGCCGTCCGGACGCGCCAAGGCCCCCTGGCCCACCAGGATGAGCGGACGCTTCGCGCCCTTCAGCACGTCCAGGAACCCGATCCGGCCCGCGATCAGCGCGTCCAGCGTCTCCGGCCCCGCACCCAGATGCTCGTGTTCGAAGGTGAGGTCGACCGGCTCGCCGATCGCCGCGACCCGGAAGCCGCCCTGCCGCCAGCGCTTGCGGATGCGGGCGTTGAGGACCGGCGCCTCCTTGCGCGGATTGGAGCCCACGATCAGGAGCGCGTCCGCCGCCTCGATCCCCTCGACGGTCGCGTTGAACAGGTAGCCGCCGCGCCCCATCGACGGGTGCAGGACCGTGCCGTCCTGCCGGGCGTCGATGCTGGCGACGCCGAGCGAGGTCATCAGGGCCTTGAGCGCGAAGAGCTCCTCGACCGACGCGAGGTCGCCAGCGATCGCCGCCATGCGGCCCGGCAGCGTCGCCGTCACCTTCGAGGCGATCGCCTGGAACGCCTCGCCCCAGGAGGCCGCGCGCAACCGTCCGCCGGCGCCGCGGATGTACGGCCGGTCGAGCCGCTGGGTCTTGAGCCCGTCGACGATGTGGCGGGTCTTGTCGGAGATCCACTCCTCGTTCACGGCCTCGTTCAGCCGCGGCAGGATGCGCATCACCTCGCGGCCGCGCGTGTCGACCCGGATGTTGGAGCCGAGCGCGTCCATCACGTCGACCGATTCGGTCTTGCCGAGCTCCCACGGCCGCGCCACAAACTCGTAGGGCCGCGACGTCAGCGCGCCGACCGGGCAGAGGTCGACCACGTTGCCCTGCAGCTCCGATTTCATCGCGCTTTCCAGGTACGTGGTGATCTCCACGTCCTCGCCGCGCGAGATCAGGCCGAGGTCGCCGACGCCCGCCACCTCGTTGGTGAAGCGGACGCAGCGCGTGCACTGGATGCAGCGGTTCATGCTCGTCTTGACGAGCGGCCCGATATACTTGTCCTCGACGGCGCGCTTGTTCTCCCAGTAGCGCGAGGTGTCCACCCCGTACGCCATCGCCTGGTCCTGCAGGTCGCACTCGCCGCCCTGGTCGCAGATCGGGCAGTCGAGCGGATGGTTGATCAGCAGGAATTCCATCACGCCTTCGCGCGCCTTCTTCACCATCGGGGTCCTGGTGAAGACCTCCGGCGGCTCGCCGTTCGGGCCGGGCCTCAGATCGCGCACCGACATGGCGCAGGACGCCTGCGGCTTCGGCGGCCCGCCCTTCACCTCGACGAGGCACATGCGGCAATTGCCGGCGATCGACAGACGCTCGTGGAAGCAGAAGCGCGGCACCTCGGCGCCGGCCGCCTCGCAGGCCTGCAGGAGCGTGGCCTCCGGGGCGACGTCCAGTTCGATGCCGTCGATCTTGATCTTGGCCATGGGTCCACTCACTCCGCCGCCACGAGGGGCCGCGCGGACTGGGCCGCGCGAGCGTCGATGCGGGCTTCGATCTCGTGCCGGAAGTGCCGGATGAGGCCCTGGATCGGCCACGCGGCGGCGTCGCCGAGGGCGCAGATGGTGTGGCCCTCGATCTGCTTCGTCACCTGGAAGAGGGTGTCGATCTCGCGCTTGGTGGCCTCACCGCGGACCATCCGCTCCATCACGCGCCACATCCAGCCGGTGCCTTCACGGCACGGCGTGCACTGGCCGCAACTCTCGTGCTTGTAGAAGTAGGAGAGCCGCGCGATGGCCCGGACGATGTCGGTCGACTTGTCCATCACGATCACGGCGGCCGTGCCGAGGCCGGACCCGAGGTTGCGCAAGGTGTCGAAGTCCATGGCGGCGTCGGCGATCTGCGCCGCGGGCACCAGCGGAACCGAGGAGCCGCCGGGGATCACGGCGAGCAGGTTGTCCCAGCCGCCGCGGATGCCGCCGCAATGCTTCTCGATCATCTCCCGGAAGGAGACGCCCATCTCCTCCTCGAAAGTCGCCGGCTTGTTCACATGGCCGGAGACGCAGAAGAGCTTCGTGCCGGTGTTGTTCGGCTTGCCGAGTGCCGCGAACCAGGCCCCGCCGCGCCGGAGGATGGTCGGCGCGACCGCGATGGATTCGACGTTGTTGACCGTCGTCGGGCAGCCGTAGAGGCCGACATTCGCCGGGAACGGGGGCTTCAGGCGCGGTTGGCCCTTTTTGCCCTCGAGGCTCTCCAGCAGCGCCGTCTCCTCGCCGCAGATGTAGGCGCCGGCCCCGTGGTGGACGTAGAGATCGAACGGCCAGCCGTGGATGTTGTCCTTGCCGATCAGCCGGGCCTCGTAGGCCTCGTCGATCGCCCGCTGCAGCGCCTCGCGCTCCCGGATGAACTCGCCCCGCACGTAGATGTAGGCCGCGTTGGCGCCCATCGCGAAGGAGGCGATCAGGCAGCCCTCGACCAGATGGTGCGGGTCGTTCCGGAGAATCTCGCGGTCCTTGCAGGTGCCGGGCTCGGATTCGTCGGCGTTGACCACGAGATAGTGCGGCCGCCCGTCCGACTTCTTCGGCATGAAGGACCACTTCAGGCCCGTCGGGAAGCCGGCGCCGCCGCGCCCGCGCAGGCCCGAGGCCTTCATCTGGTCGACGATCCAGTCGCGGCCCATGTCCAGGATGGCCTTGGTGCCGTCCCAGAGCCCGCGCGACATCGCGCCCTTCAGGCTCTTGTCCTGAAGACCGTAGATGTTCGTGAAGATGCGGTCCTTGTCCTGGAGCATCTCGATCAGATCCTTACCGACTGGGGTCTGGTGGCATGCGCGGTCATGGAGCGGCTTACTCCGCCGGCGGCCGGTCGCCGTCCTTGTCGGACGGACGCCAGCCGCTCGCGAGCTTCTTGGCCTGGTCGATCCACTTGTCGCGCACCGCGCGGCCCCGGAACGCGCCGAGGTTCTGGTCGACCCACTTCAGGTTCATGTCGGTCCACGCGGCGATCTGGTCGAAGTGCCAGACGCCCATGGAATGCAGCATCGCCTCGAGCTTGGGCCCGACGCCCCAGATGAGCTTCAGGTCGTCCGCCTCCGCACCCGCGCGCGGGCCGGTCAGCATCTCGGGCTTGAACTCGTCCGCGACCGTCTCGGCCGGTGCGGCGGCGGGCTTCTCGGGGGCCGGAGCCGGCGCGGCGGGCTTTTCCTCGGCCTTCGCGGCCGGAGCGGGAGCCGGCGCGGCAGGCGCGGGAGCCTCCGCCACGACGGCCTCGGCGGGCTTGGTCTCCGTGACGATGTTGACCCGGTAGGAACCGTCGTAGAGGCCTGGGTCGGTCAGCGTCGTCAGCCCGCCCTCGGGCACGGACTGGTGCCGCCCGTTCTGAGGACCCGGCACTGGCTTCTCGCCGCGCGCGAATGCGTCGAGCACCGCCTCGAAGCTCTCCGGCGTCAGGTCCTCGTAGCAGTCCGACCAGATCTGCACCATCGGCGCGTTCACGCAGGCCCCGAGGCACTCGACCTCCTCCCACGAGAAGGCGCCGTCCGCGGAGAGTTCGTGCTGGTGCGGAGCGATCCGGCTCTTGCAGACCTTGATGATGTCGTCCGAGCCGCGCAGCATGCAGGGCGTGGTGCCGCAGACCTGGACATGCGCCGTCTTGCCCACCGGCGCGAGCTGGAACATCGTGTAGAAGGTCGCGACCTCGAGCACGCGGATGTACTGCATGCCGAGCATGTCGGCGAGGTAGCGCAGCGCCGCCTCCGGGACCCAGCCGTCATGCTGCTCCTGCGCCCGCCAGAGCAGCGGGATGATCGCGGAGGCCTGCTTGCCCGGCGGATACTTGGCGATCGTGGCGTCGGCCCAGGCGAGGTTCTCCGCCGTGAAGGCGAAGCTCGCCGGTTGGACGTCCGCGGGGGCCAGTCTGCGCACTGCCATCGGTATGGCCTTCAGTTGAGCGGAATGCAGGGATTGGCGAGGGGCTTGGCCTTCGCCTCAGAATAGGTGTTGCCGCGCACCTCGGAGAGGACGCAGACATAGTGCTTCGCCTCGCGCCGCAGCGTCAGCAGGAGCTCGCCCGGCCGCCCGTTCCCGGTCGTCGAGAGAACCGCGAAGCCGTCGTTGAGGAGCTCGGCGAGCGCCTTCGTCGGCTGCTGGTCGAGCGCCTGCGCGAGGGCGCCGGTCGCGGGCAGCGAGGCCGCCAGGGCGGCTGCGAGAAGTCGAGCGATCACCGGTCCACCTCCCCGAACACGATGTCGAGCGAACCGAGGATCGCCGAGACGTCCGCCAGCATGTGGCCGCGGTTCATGAAGTCCATCGCCTGCAGGTGCGCGAAGCCGGGAGCGCGGATCTTGCAGCGATACGGCTTGTTGGTGCCGTCGGAGACCAGGTAGACGCCGAACTCTCCCTTCGGCGCCTCCACGGCGGCGTAGACCTCGCCCTCGGGGACGTGGAAGCCTTCGGTGTAGAGCTTGAAGTGGTGGATCAGAGCCTCCATCGACCGCTTCATCTCGCCCCGCTTCGGCGGCACGATCTTGTTGGTCGTGGACGAGACCGGCCCGACCTTGTCGGACCCGAGCAGGCGGTGCACGCACTGCTTCATGATCCGCGTCGACTGGCGCATCTCCTCCATGCGGATGAGATAGCGGTCGAAGCAGTCGCCGTTCTTGCCGATCGGGATGTCGAAGTCGAGTTCGGAATAGCACTCGTAGGGCTGCGACTTCCTGAGGTCCCAGCGCGCCCCCGAGCCGCGCACCATCACGCCCGAGAAGCCCCAGTTCCAGGCCTCCTCCAGGCTGACCACGCCGATGTCGGCATTGCGCTGGCGGAAGATGCGGTTCTCGGTCAGGAGCGCGTCGAGGTCGTCGACCACCTTCAGGAACGGGTCGCACCAGTCGCCGATGTCGGCGACCAGCCGGTCGGGCAGGTCCTGGTGCACGCCGCCGGGCCGGAAATAGGCCGCGTGCATGCGGCTTCCCGAGGCGCGCTCGTAGAAGACCATCAGCTTCTCGCGCTCCTCGAAGCCCCACAGCGGCGGGGTCAGCGCGCCGACGTCCATGGCCTGGGTCGTCACGTTGAGGAGGTGGGAGAGCAGGCGGCCGATCTCGCTGTAGAGCACGCGGATGAGCTGGCCGCGCCTCGGCACCTCGATGCCGAGCAGCTTCTCCACCGCCAGGCAGAAGGCGTGCTCCTGGTTCATCGGGGCGCAGTAGTCGAGCCGGTCGAAGTACGGCACCGCCTGCATGTAGGTCTTCGCCTCGATCAGCTTCTCGGTGCCCCGGTGGAGCAGCCCGATATGCGGATCGACCCGCGTCACGACCTCGCCGTCGAGCTCGAGCACGAGACGCAGAACGCCATGCGCCGCCGGGTGTTGCGGCCCGAAATTGATGTTGAAGTTGCGCAGCTGGGCTTCAGCCATTTAGGCGGTCCTCGGCAATCGGCAGTCGGCAGTCGGCAGCAGGTCTTGGTGGCATGCCGCTCACCCCCTACTGCTTCGCTTTCTCATCTCCGGGCAGCACGTAGTCCGGCCCCTCCCAGGGGGACAGGAAGTCGAAGTTGCGGAACTCCTGGGTGAGGCGGACCGGCTCGTAGACGACCCGCTTCTGCTCCTCGTCGTAGCGGACCTCGACGAAGCCCGTCAGCGGGAAATCCTTGCGCAACGGATGGCCGTCGAAGCCGTAGTCGGTCAGGATCCGGCGCAGGTCCGGGTGGCCGGTGAACAGGATCCCGTAGAGGTCGTAGGCCTCGCGCTCGAACCAGTCGGCGCCGCGGAAGAGCCCCGTCGCCGACGGCACGGGCGTCACCTCGTCGGTCTGCACCTTGATGCGCACGCGCTGATTGTGCTTCGGCGAGAGAAGGTGATAGACGACGTCGAACCGCTTCGGCCGCGCCGGGTAGTCCACCCCGGCGATGTCGATGAAGCTGATGAACAGGCAGCGGGCGTCGTCGCGCAGGAAGGCCAGCACGTCCAGGATCGTCTCCGGCGTCGCCTCGAGCGTCAGCATGTCCAGGCCCGCCGCCCAGCCCGAGACCTTCGTCCCGAGCGCGGAGGCGACGTGATCGCCGAGTTCCTTCAGAGCCTCGCTCATCGGATTTCCACCTCTGATCCCGTCCGCGGGCGGGCACCGCCACGGCGCCGGCCCGTCGTTTCCCGCCGGCCTCCGGTCACCGTTCGATGGTGCCCGTGCGACGAATCTTCTTCTGGAGCAGCAGCACGCCGTAGAGGAGCGCCTCGGCGGTCGGCGGACAGCCCGGCACGTAGATGTCGACCGGGACGACCCGGTCGCAGCCGCGCACCACGGCGTAGCTGTAATGATAGTAGCCGCCGCCGTTGGCGCAGGAGCCCATCGAGATGACGTAGCGCGGCTCCGGCATCTGGTCGTAGACCTTGCGCAGGGCCGGCGCCATCTTGTTGGTGAGCGTGCCGGCGACGATCATGACGTCCGACTGCCGCGGCGAGGCGCGCGGCGCGAAGCCGAAGCGCTCCGCGTCGTAGCGCGGCATGGACATCTGCATCATCTCGACCGCGCAGCAGGCGAGACCGAAGGTCATCCACATGAGCGAGCCCGTGCGCGCCCAGGTGATCAGGTCGTCGGTGGCGGTGACGAGAAAGCCCTTGTCGGCGAGCTCGGCGTTCACTTCCAGGAAGAACGGGTCGTTCGCCCCGACCGGCTTACCCGTGTTGGGGTCGATGATGCCCTTGGGCGCGGGCGCGACGAGCGGTTCGCCCGACGGCTGAATCAGTCCCATTCCAGGGCTCCCTTTTTCCACTCGTAGACGAAGCCGATGGTCAGCACGCCGAGGAAGGTCATCATCGACCAGAAGCCGAACCAGCCGAGGTCGCCGAACACGACGGCCCAGGGAAACAGGAACGCGACCTCGAGGTCGAAGATGATGAAGAGGATCGAGACAAGATAGAACCGGACGTCGAACTTCATGCGGGCGTCGTCGAAGGCGTTGAAGCCGCACTCGTAGGCCGACAGCTTCTCCGGATCCGGCGCCTGGTAGGCGACCGCGAAGGGCGCGATCAGGAGCGCCAGGCCGATGAACGCCGCCACGCCGACGAACACCACGATGGGGAGATAGGCGCTGAGCAGGGTGTCCATGCTTTCGTCCTCGTCGCTCCGCGCGGCCGGTACGCCGGTCGCGAGCGGATTGCCCCTGGCCGCAGCCTCCCCGGACGGGGAGGCCGATGGGCTCGCGACGATCGTCAGGCCACCGTCACCAGCCCGCGAGATACCCGCCGGATCGCGACTCGATGCCGCGTGATCCAGCCGATTTCCGCACCGCAACCGCCGCACGCTTAGCCCAGCGACCGGGCTCACGCAAGCGCAAACCCCCGCTCCCTGGTGCTCGTTCCTACATCAATTCGGCGCACTCGCGCACCGTCGGGGACGGCTCCGCGGAGCCGCTTTCGCATATCCCACGAGCCTGCCCGGGGGCGGCCCGACCCGCGGCCCGGCGGCCCGTGCCGACCCTCGGCAGACGGCAGGTAAGTCCTTCCCCGCACAAGCGCAATGCACGCCACCGCCACGGTACGCTGACGGCGCGCCCCGTGGCATACCAGACCCGCGCCCGCCGCGGACCCCTCACGGCACCGCCAGCACGCCCCCGCCGGTCGGCTGCGCCACGCCGGTGGTGCCCGGGAAGCTGATCGGCAGACCCTCCAGATGCCGCACCGCAAGAAAGCCGAAGGCCTGCGCCTCCAGGAAGTCGGTCGACCACCCGATGTCGGAGGCGGCGATCACTTCCGTGTTGGCGCGCTCGGCGATCATCCGCATGAGCGTCGGATTGTGCGCCCCACCCCCGGCGACCACCAGCGACCCCGGCCGTTCCGGCACCAGGTCGAGCGACCGGGCGACCGCGGCCGCCGTGAAGGCGGTCAGGGTCGCGGCCCCGTCGGCGGTCGACAGGGCCTCGCAGGGCGCGGCCGAGAAGGCGTTGCGGTCGAGCGACTTCGGCGGCTTCGCGATGAAGTACGGATGGGCCAGCAGGCGGTCGAGCACCGCCGGGTCGACACGCCCCTTCGCGGCGAGCCGGCCGTCCGAGTCGACCGGCCGCTCCGTGCGCGAATGACACCAGTCGTCGATGAGCGCGTTGCCGGGACCGGTATCGAAGGCGACGAGGTCCTCCGCCCCTTCCCCCGGCCCGCCGATCCACGTGAGGTTGGCCACGCCGCCGATGTTCAGCACCGCCGCCGGAAACTTCAATCCCGCCCGCGCCACCAGGGCCGCGTGGTAGGCCGGCACCAGCGGCGCCCCCTCCCCGCCCGCCGCCACGTCGGCCGACCGGAAGTCGTAGACGACCCGGATGCCGAGCGCGCGGGCGAGCGCGAGGCCGTCGCCGATCTGGATGGTCAGCCCGCGCCCCGGCGCGTGGAACACGGTCTGGCCATGGAAGCCGACCACCGCCACAGCGTCGGCGGTCAGCCCGTTCTGGACCATGAAGGCCCTCACGGCATCCGCGTGGGCCTCCGTGACGATCCGCTCCGCCTCGGCAACCACCGGCGGGCGCTCCCAGCGGTCCTTCAGCGCCGGCCCGGCCGCGAGCGCGGCCCTGAGCGCCGCCCGCTCCTCGTCCGAATAGGGCCGGAACTGCGTCGGTCTGAACGCGCCGACCGCCCGGCCGTCCGTCTCGATCAGGGCCACGTCGACACCGTCCATCGAGGTGCCGCTCATCAGCCCGATGGCGAGGCGCAATCCGCTCATTCCGACACTCCCCTCCGAAACCCCGCGGCGGCGCCGCTTCCCCCGTGTAATCCGCGCGCGACGGTGCTAGGAACGCCCGACGCCGCGGCCGGAGGGCTCCGCGGCCCACGAGGTTCGACGCATCATGACCGGTTTCAAGTCCGAATTCCTCCGCGTTCTCTCCGAGCGGGGCTTCATCCACCAGATCTCCGATCCGGAGGGCCTCGACGCAGCCTTCTGCAAGGGCCCGGTCACCGCCTATATCGGCTTCGACGCGACCGCGACCAGCCTCCATGCGGGCTCGCTCATCCAGATCATGATGCTCGCCTGGATGCAGCGCACCGGGCACCGGCCGATCGCGCTGATGGGCGGCGGCACCACCATGATCGGCGACCCCTCCTTCAAGGACGAGGCCCGCAAGCTCCTGACCGAGGCCGACATCGCCCGCAATCTCGAGGGCATCCGGCAGGTCTTCGCCAAATTCCTGACCTTCGGCGACGGCCCCTCCGACGCCCTGATGATCAACAATGCCGACTGGCTGCTGAAGCTCAACTACATCGAATTCCTGCGCGACGTCGGCCGTCATTTCTCGGTCAACCGCATGCTGAGCTTCGATTCCGTGAAGCTCCGTCTCGACCGCGAGCAGTCGCTGTCCTTCCTCGAATTCAACTACATGATCCTGCAGGGCTACGACTTCGTCGAGCTCTACCGGCGGACCGGCTGCATCCTGCAGATGGGCGGCTCCGACCAGTGGGGCAACATCGTCAACGGCATCGAGCTCGGCCACCGCATGGACGGCGTGCAGCTCTACGCCCTGACCTCTCCGCTCCTCACCACCGCCTCCGGGGCCAAGATGGGCAAGACCGCCTCCGGCGCGGTCTGGCTCAACGCCGACCTCTTGTCGCCCTACGACTACTGGCAGTACTGGCGCAACACCGAGGACGCCGACGTCGAGCGCTTCCTGAAGCTCTATACCCTGATGCCGATGGACGAGGTGAGCCGCCTGGCCGCCCTCCGGGGCGCCGAGATCAACGAGGCCAAGAAGGTCCTGGCGACCGAGGTGACCGCGCTCGTGCACGGGCGGGCTCCCGCCCAGGAGGCGGCCGAGACCGCACGCCGCACTTTCGAGGAGGGCGGCCTCGGCGGCGACCTTCCGGTCATCGAGATCAGCGGCGACAAGCTCGCCGAAAGCCCCTTCCTGGGCCATGTCCTGCAGAGCGCCGGCTACGTCGCCAGCATGGGCGAGTACCGCCGCCTGATCGCCAACAACTCGGTCTCGGTCAACGACCGCAAGCTCTCCGACCACAACCAGAAGGTCGACGCTGCCCTCTTCCAGGACGGCGTCGCCAAGGTCGCCCTGAGCCGCAAGAAGATCATCGTCCTGAAGCGGGTCGGCTGACCCCGCCGGGCCGTCCACCCTCGACCCGCAACCCCGGACAAGGCGCGGCACGCGACGCGGATCCGGGATCCAGAGCGGGCCGCGATCCGCGCCGCTGCGGCCGGCGCTGGGCCCCGGCCCACCGCTGCGCTCCGGCCGGCGATGCGGCGGGAGGGTCGGTGCCCGGAAATCGGGCTCCGTTCATCACCCCCCGACCGGGGGCGTTCCCTACTGGACCGGCGCCTGCGGCGGCGGTTCGCCGCCGTCGACCCGGTACTCGAAGATCTTGCGGAAGATGCCGGGCGCGATCGCCGAGATCGGGTTGAACTGCAGGACCGGGTTGTCGACGTTGCCGACGACCTTGAAGGTGACCCCGACGAGCCCCTCGTTGCGCCCCGCCCCGACGATCTCGCCGAAGATCGGGATCCGGCTGACCAGGTTGTTCAGGCCGTAGAGCGGGATGAAGGTCCCGGCGATCTGCAGGCGCTGGGCGTTGAGGTCGATCTGCCCGCTCATGGTGGCGCCCGTCGCCGGGCCCTTGGCGATGCCCTCCGTCACGTTGATGACGCCCTTGCGCATCGCGAACTTGACCTCGAAGCGGTCGAAGGTGGCGTCCTCCGTCACCGGCACGTCGCGCACCGCCACCTCGCGCAGGCCGTCGGGCGTCGTCCGCAGCACGCTGCCGCGCTCGTTCTTGGGCGGCAGGAGGCCGAAGCCGACCACCCGCACGCTGCCGTCCGCCGTGCCCGGCCCGGACAACAGGGCCGCCATCTGGAGCGTGCCCCCGCGCAGGCGTTCGTAGACGTCCAGGAACCCGAGCGCCGCCCCGGCGTCGTCCGCCGACACCGTCAGGATCCGCCGCGTGCCGTCCGGCCGGATCGAGATCTCGATCGACCGGCCCCCCGGCGCCCGGGCGGTCATCTGCAGGCGCGTCACCACCTGATTGCGCACCTGCGCGTCAATCACCACGTCGGAGAGCGTGACGTCGTTGAAGCCGACGAGGCGCGCCGCGCGGGCCTTGATCGACATGTCGCTCTGCTTCTTCGGGTCCACCTCGGGCCCGTCCTGCTTCTTCAGCGACTGCAGTAGGCTGCGCAGGTCGAAGCTGCCCGCCTCGAAGGTGACGTTCAGCACCTGGTCGGACCCGCGCACGAGCTTCAGCTTGGCGTCGTCGCCCTTGCGCAGCGCGAAGCGGGAGAGGTCGGCGGACGCCAGGCGCTTCTCCTTGTCGACCGTCATCGCGCCGCGGACCTGAAGTCCCTCGGAGTCCATGGCAAAGTTGTCGATCCGGGTGCCGCCCTTGTCGTCCTCGGTGACGTCGAGCACCGCCTTGGCGGGCACGCCCGCCCCCTTGGTCCAGCCGAACTGGGGGATCACCAGCCGCGCGGTGGTCAGGTCGGAGGTGATCCGCTTGGTCTCCGCAGCCCCGTTCGGCGGCTGGCCGATCTCCACCTTGACGGCGCCGGTGACGAGCCCGGCGAGGTCGAGCCCCATGCGGGCGCGCGCGGCGTCGTCGAGCGTCATGGTGAAGTCGCGCCGCTCGGCGGCATTCGACTTGTCGCTCGGCTCGTACATGTTCACGTCGGTCTGCACGCCGTCGATCTTGGCCTTGCCGGTGACCGTGGTGCCCTTGCGGTCGACCGTGACCTTCAGCACCGCGTCCTGGAAGCGGCGGCCGAGGATGGGCGACGGGCTGCCGAACTTGTCGAGGTTCGCCTCGAAACGGTAGTCGAGCGAACCGGGGTCGAACTCCTTGCCGAAGGTGAGGTCGACGCGCCCCTTGACGTCGCCCGTGCCCGCGAGCCCCTCCAGCTTGACCCCGGCCGCCTGCAGGAGAAGGAGCGGCTCGGCGTCGATGATCTCGCCCAGCGCGACGTTCTCGCCGGCGAGGCGCATCTCCATGCCGGCCCGCGGGCCCTTGATCATTGCGTCCGGGACGTCGAACCGGAAGGCGAGGAGGTTCGGCCGGCGTCCGTGCCGCGTTGCCACGACGCCCCGCTCCGCGACGGCCTCGAAACGCCGCCGCTGCATCGAGAGCGTCCCGGACGCCTCGGTGACGAGCGGCAGATCGCCGAAGGTGGCCGTCGTGGTCTGGTCGAAGCGCGCGGTCAGCACCACCGCGTCCGCGGGCCAGAGCGGCGGGTCGATCCCGAAAGGGAAGCGCAGCTTGATGAGCCCGTCCGAGACGCGGCCCGCCTTCACGTGGTCGATGAACCACCGCCGGGCGTTGGCGGCGATGAAGTGCGGCCAGACCCGGGCGATCGTGGCCGCGTCCACCGGCGTGAAGACCGTGTTGACGCTGACGAGCGGATTGGGCTGGGCGAAGTCCACGTGGCCGATCGAGCGCAGCGCCCCGCCGCCGAAATGGATCTGCAGGTCGTCGAGGAGCAGCACCTTGCGCCCCTCGTCGAAGCCCGCCTTGGCGGCGAAGCCCTGGATCGCCACCGCGGGTCCGCCGACGTCGCGCGGTGCCAGCGCACCGGACTCCAGCCCGAGGTCGATCGCCCAGCGCCCGTTCCCCTCCGCCCGCGGCTGCGTGGCCTCGCCCCGCAGATAGAGCGCGCTCGGCCCGACCTGCAGCCCGGCGCGCTCGATCGCGACCCGCCCCGCCGCCGGCACCCAGCCGAGCACCACCTGCCCCTCGTCCGCGAGGATCTCGTCCTCGGGCTCCTTGCCGAAGCGCAGGATGCCGGCGCCGACCCGCGCGTCGAGCCGCGCCTGCACGAGCCGGTCGCTCCGGTCGTAGGCGAGGTCGACGGTCGGGTAGAGCGGCATGTCGGCCTTGAGCAGGGGGTCCTGCTCGCCGAACAGGTCCTTGAGCGTGACGTCGGCCGCCTCGGCGAGGATGCGCCGCCCGCCGTCCGCCCCGGGGATCTGCCGGAACCGCAAGGACCAGCGGCCGATATCGCCTTTGGCGGTGAAGCCGAGGTCGATGTCGCCCGCCGATGTGCCGAAAACGCTCGACACCTCGACCTGCGGAATGGTCGTCCGCTTCGTCCCGCCCTGCCCGTCCCCCCGCACGACGACCAGTTCGCCCTGGCGGACCGACAGGCTCTCCAGCCCCTCCGCGCGGATGAGCCGCAGGTTGCGGTCGACCGCCTTGCCGAGTTCGGTCAGCCTCGCTTCGAGGAGCGCCGCGCCCCTCGGTCCGGGCCCCTGCACCCCGTTCGCCGGGCCGGGCTGTGCCGGTTCGGGCGGCGGGGCGGAGGAAGCCGGGTCCCCCGTGCCAGTGACCGGGTCGACCGTGGCCGCCTGCGCTGCCCGCTCGGCCCGCTCCCGGTCGAGCGCCGGCAGGTCCACCACCACGCGCGGCCGGTGCAGGTCCAGGGAGGAAGGGCGGAAGTCTCCGGTCAGGATGGGCAGGAGCTGCAGGCCGATCGCCGCGCTCGGCACGACCACCTCGACGCCCCCGCCCTCCTCGCCCACGCGCACGTCCGTCAGGCGGATCGCCAGGCCCTCGGAGAGGCTGGCGCTGAGGTCGGCCCGCGCGACGCTCGTGCGCCGCCCCCCACCGAGCGCCTCGGCCACGACGCGTTCGGCGATCCGCGCCGCCGGCGCGAGCTCCATGGGTCCCTGCGTCAGATGCCAGGCGACATACGAGAAGGCGACGAGCCCGGCCACCACGACGAATCCGAACAGGCCGGCGAGGATGCGGAGCACCCGGCGCCCTCCTCGGCGGCGTCTGCCGCCGGTCGTGTCAGCGTTCGACCTCATCGATACGGTTCGGCTCGCCCCGGTCGTCGATCCCTGACCCGTTCCCGCGGGCCGCCGCGGCCGCAATCCGTCGCGGCCGTCTTCGCGTAGTATTCCCCGGCCCAGCCCTGTGACCACCAAACGCGACGAAAGGAAGGCGACATGCCGCTGACCGTGGGGGACAAAGCCCCGGACTTCGACCTGCCGGGTGACGGAGGAGGCCGAATCGCCTCCGCTGATCTCGCCGGCAAAGCCTACGTGCTTTATTTCTATCCGAAAGACGATACCTCGGGTTGCACAAAGGAAGCCCAGTCCTTCTCCTGCCTGGCGGCCGAATTCGAGAAGATCGGCGTGCCCGTCGTGGGCGTCTCGCCCGACAGTCCGAAGAGCCACGACAAGTTCCGCGCCAAGTACGACCTCGCGGTCCGCCTCGCGTCGGACGAGGATCACGGCATGCTGGAGGCCTACGGCGTCTGGGCCGAGAAGAGCATGTACGGGCGCAAGTACATAGGCGTGGAGCGCACCACCATGCTGGTCGGCAAGGACGGCCGCATCGCCCGCATCTGGCCGAAGGTGAAGGTCGAGGGCCACGCCGAGGAGGTCCTCGCCGCCGCCAAGGGGCTCTGAGCCGCCGCCCCGGGCGGGTCGCCCTCTCCGCCGCGATCCGCCCGGCGCGCCGCCCCGCGCCCGCTCACGCCACGTGAGCGCTTTGTTAACCTTAACAGAGATGTAATGGCCCCGAGGCGACCGTGAGCGTCGCCGGTCTCTTGCGTACCGGGGCCCGTCCATGACGACCACCTCCACCGGCCATCGTTCCTTCGGCAAGCGCGCCGAGCTCCCCCGCATCTCGTTCACGGCCAACGGCCGGGAGCGCAGCCTGACGCTCACGCCCGCCTGGATGCTGACCGGCGCGGCCGCGGTGGTCCTCTTCACCCTCGCGTACCTGGGCGCCACCGGCTACCTGATGTTCCGGGACGACATCCTCGGCGCCGCCCTCGCCCGCCAGGCGAGCCTGCAGCAGAGCTACGAGGACCGGATCGCGGCGTTGCGCGCCCAGATCGACCGGATCAACTCGCGCCAGCTCCTCGACCAGGAGGCCTTCGAGGCCAAGATCGACCGGTTGATGGCCCGCCAGGAGGCCATGAAGGAGCAGGACATGGCGATCGCGGCCGTCATCGAGCGCGCCCGCCAGAGCGGTCTCAAGGTGCCCGCCGCCGCGCCGACCGCCACGCTGGAGCCGGAGCGGACCACCCCGGCTCCCGCCGTCCAACCGGCCCCGTTGCGATCGTCGTCCTGGTTCGACCCGTTCTCCGCGCGTGGCGCCAAGCGTCCCGACGGCCGCGTCGCCACCCGCATCGCCACCGCCGAGGACACGCTCGACCGCCTCGTCGCGCGCCGGACGCTGGCGGTCTCCATGGTCGCCGAGATGGCCGAGCGCGACGCCAGCCGCATCGAATCCGCGGTCGGCCGTCTCGGGCTGCGGCTCGCCATGCCGGCGACGGAGCGCGCCGAGCCGGTCCCCCGCCCGAAGCCGGTCGCCGGCGTCGGCGGCCCGCTCGTCCCCGCCATGGAACCCGTGACCCTGGTGCGCCGGGCCGAGACCGCGCTCGCCCGCCTCGTCGCCGCCCGCCGCTCCGCCGCGATCCTGCCACTCGGCGTGCCGGTCGCCGGCGACCCGACCGTCACCTCGGGCTACGGCAACCGCTCGGACCCGTTCTTCGGTGTCCTCGCCATGCACACCGGCATCGATTTCCGTGCCGAGACCGGCGACCCCGTCCTTGCTACCGGCCCCGGCACCGTCAGCGACGCGGGGCGCAACGGCGGCTACGGCCTGATGGTCGAGATCGACCACGGCAGCGGCGTCTCCACCCGCTTCGGCCACCTCTCGCGCATCGCCGTCGAGCCGGGCACCGTCGTCCGCCGCGGGCAGGTCATCGGCTATGCCGGCTCGACCGGCCGCTCGACCGGCCCGCACGTCCACTACGAGACGCGCATCAACGGCGACGCCGTCGACCCCGCGCGCTGGGTCGACGCCGGGGAGGCCATCCTGCCGCTCCTGAAGTGAGGCGGGGCCGCGCCCCATTGCGCCCCGCACGTCACGGGGTGCGGGGTGCAATGGCGCGCGGCCGCCCGTCCGTTCTCAGTCGATGTCCGCCACCGCGTCCACGGCCCCGCCGGTGACCCGTGCGGCGAGCGAGGCCTCCATGAAGAGGTCGAGGTCGCCGTTCAGCACCCGGGCCGGATCGGTCGACTGCACGCCGGTCCTCAGGTCCTTGACCATCTGGTAGGGCTGCAGGACGTAGGAGCGGATCTGGTGGCCCCAGCCGATGTCCGTCTTGGCGGCGGCCTCGGCGTTGGCCTTCTCCTCGCGCTTCTTCAGTTCGATCTCGTAGAGCCGCGCCCGCAGCATGTCCCAGGCCTTGGCCCGGTTCTTGTGCTGCGACCGCTCCGCCTGGCAGGCGACGGCGATGCCGGTCGGGATGTGGGTCAGGCGCACGGCCGAGTCGGTCGTGTTGACGTGCTGGCCGCCGGCGCCGGACGAACGGTAGGTGTCGACCCGGACGTCGCCCTCGTTGATCTGGATGTCGATCGAATCGTCGATGACCGGATAGACCCACACGGAGGCGAAGCTCGTCTGCCGCCGCGCATTGGCGTCGAAGGGCGAGATGCGCACCAGCCGGTGCACGCCCGATTCGGTCTTCAGCCAACCGTAGGCGTTCGGGCCCTTGACCAGCAGGGTCGCGCCCTTGATGCCCGCGCCCTCGCCGGCCGTGTACTCGATGATCTCGACCTTGTAGTCGTGCTGCTCGGCCCAGCGCATGTACATGCGCATCAGCATCTCGGCCCAGTCCTGGGATTCGGTGCCGCCCGCGCCGGCGTGGAACTCCACGTAGGTGTCGAAGCTGTCGGCCTCGCCCGACAGGAGCGCCTCGATCTGCCGGCGCTGCACGTCGTGCCCCAGGTGCTTCAGCTGCTCCTCGGCCTCCGTCACGGTCGCCGCGTCGTTCTCGGCCTCGCCGAGCTCGAGCAGCGTCAGGTGGTCGTCGAGCTCCCGCTCGATGCCCTGCACGGCGGCGATCGAGCGGGCGAGCTGGTCGCGCTCGCGCATCAGCTTCTGGGCCACCTGCGGGTCGTTCCACAGGGTCGGATCCTCGGACCGGGCATTCAGCTCGTCGAGCCGCTTCAGCGCGACATCCCAGTCAAAGATGCCTCCTCAGCAGGCTGAGCGCCTGCTTGATCTCGTCTACGATGGTCTCGATTTCGGGGCGCATGAGGGTTCCGCTCGACGGGGGTTGCTCGTCGGCGCGGACCATAGCGGCGGGGGCCGGAGGTGTAAACCGCGGCTCGGCCGCGACCCGTGCGGGGCCGGTCGAACCGGGGACGGACGGCGTCATGACGTATCGGCATGCCAGGCTCCCGGGCCAATCCCCGAGACCCCGGCGTCAGCGGCCGCGTATCTCGGGCCCGTGGCTTTTGAGGCCGGGTTCGCCCCCGGCCCGACCCGTTGACAAACTTTGCCAAGCCCCGACATTCTCCGGCGAGGAGGACAGGACCATGGCCACGATGAACGTTTCGCTTCCCGATCAGATGAAGGATTGGGTCGAGAGCCGCGCAGCGACCGGACGCTGGGCCAACGCGAGCGACTACGTGCGCGACCTGATCCGCCGCGACCAGGAGCGCGCCGAGAAGATCGCCGCGATGCAGGCGCTGATCGAAGAGGGGATGGCGAGCGGGATCAGCACGCGGACGATCGACGAGATCGTCGAAGATGCAAGGGCCCGATTGAACCGGACGGGGAATTGATGGGCTACCGCCTCACCGCGGCGGCCGACGAGGACCTCGTCCGCATACTCCTGGAAGGTGATCGGGAGTTCGGTTTCGAACGGGCAGTGCGATACGTCAGGAAGATCAACGACATCTTCGATCTGATCGCCCGCAACCCGAGGCTGGCTCGCGAACGCAACGAGATATCACCGGGCCTGCGGGCACATCCCCATCGGTCTCATCTCATCCTCTATGTGATCGACGACTCGGACGAGGTCTTGATCGTCCGAGTCCGCCACCTCAGGGAGGACTGGTCGTCCAATCCGTTCTGAGCCGGTCGAACGTACCCTAGTCAGTACAACCCGCCCGGCTGCAGCCCGCGTTCCTGTTCCGGCGTGACCTTCTTGGCGCGCGAGAACTCGCCCTGGTCGTAGCCGAT
Organism: Prosthecomicrobium sp. N25; assembly: GCF_037203705.1. NCBI lineage: Bacteria > Pseudomonadati > Pseudomonadota > Alphaproteobacteria > Hyphomicrobiales > Kaistiaceae > Prosthecomicrobium > Prosthecomicrobium sp. N25. The sequence goes on along the minus strand of NZ_JBBCAT010000004.1, from coordinate 414,591 downwards.
GATGGAGTAGCTGTCCGGCGGCGCGGTGCCGGGCTTGAAGGCCTCCATGATGGTATCCGGGTCGCCCGGCGAGGCCTTCAGGCCGCTCTTGCGGTTGATGGCGACGAGGCGGATGCCGGGCGGCACGCGGAACGGCACCGCCGGCTTGTCCTTCAGGGCCTCGACGAAGAAGTCCTTGGCGATCGGCGCCGCCACATGGCCGCCCGTCTGGCCCTTGCCGAGCGGGCGCGGCTTGTCGTAGCCCATGAACACGCCGACCACGAGGTCCGGCGTATAGCCGACGAACCACACGTCCTTCTCGTCGTTGGTCGTTCCGGTCTTGCCCGCCACCGGCCGGCCGGCCTCCTTGACGACCGTCGCCGTGCCGCGCTGGACCACGCCCTCCATCATGGAGGTGATCTGGTAGGCGGTCATCGGGTCGAGCACCTGCTCGCGGTCGTCGATCAGCTTCGGCTCCTCCTGGCCGGCCCACGCCGAGGCCTCGCAGCCCTGGCAGACGCGCGGGTCGTGCTTGAAGATGGTCTTCCCGTAGCGGTCCTGGATGCGGTCGATGAAGGTCGCCTTCACGCGCCGCCCGCCGTTGGCGATGGTCGCATAGGCGGAAGTCAGGCGCAGGACCGTCGTCTCGCCCGCGCCGAGCGACATGGAGAGTACCGGGGACAGGTCGTCGTAGATGCCGAACCGCTTGGCGTATTCCACCACGATCGGCATGCCCATGTCCTTGGCGAGCCGGACCGTCATGGTGTTGCGCGACTGCTCGATGCCGATGCGCAGCGTCGAGGGGCCGTAGAACTTGCCGGAATAGTTCTCCGGCCGCCACGGCGGCTGGCCGGGGCCCTGGCTGATCTCGATCGGCCCGTCGAGGACGACGCTCGACGGCGTGTAGCCGTTGTCGAGCGCGGCCGAGTAGACGAAGGGCTTGAAGGACGAGCCCGGCTGGCGCCAGGCCTGGGTGGCGCGGTTGAACTCGCTTTCGAAGAAGGAGGCGCCGCCCGACACCGCGAGCACGCGGCCCGTGTGCGGGTCGACGACCGCGATGGCGCCGGAGATCTCCGGGAACTGGCGGAGCTTGTAGACCGGCCGGTCGCCCGTCCCCGTGCCCACCTTCTCCACATAGACCACGTCGCCCGGCGACAGCACCTGCCCGACCGTCTTGACTGGTGCCCCGCGCTTCGGCCCGTCGGCCCACTTCGCCCATTTCACGTGCTCGAGCGGCAGCACCCCGCGCTCGCGCGCCGTCGACACCGTGCCGCCGAAAAGCTTCGGCGGCTGCAGGCCGATCTGCGCCTCCTGGTCGAGCACCGAGAGCACGACCGCCGGCCGCCATTCCGGAATGTCCGAGTAGGACTTCACGTCGGCGAGCTTCGGCCCCCAGTCGCCGAGGCCGAGGTCGATCTTCGTCACGGGCCCGCGCCAGCCGGCATCGGTGTCGTAATCCATCAGCCCCTTCAGCAGCACCTTGCGGGCGATCACCTGCAGGCGCGGATCGAGCGTGGTGCGCACCGACAGGCCGCCCTGGTAGAGGCCCTTCTCGCCGTAGCGCTCCAGGAGCTCGCGGCGGACCTCCTCGGCGAAATACTCCGAGGCGAAGATGTGCGGTCCGGTCTGGCGCGGCGTGACCGTCAGCGGCTGCTTCTTCGCCTTGTCGGCCTCCTCGCGCGTGATGAAACCGTTCTGCGCCATCAGGTCGACGATGTCGTTGCGGCGGCCGACCGCCCGCTCGGGGAAGCGGTAGGGATGGTAGTTGTTCGGCGCCTTCGGCAGGGCGGCGAGATAGGCCGCCTCCGCGACGGTGAGTTCGTGCACCGACTTGTCGAAGTAGAGAAGCGACGCCGCCGCCACCCCGTAGGCGCCGAGGCCGAGGTAGATCTCGTTGAGGTAGAGCTCGAGGATCTGTTCCTTGTTGTAGGCCTCCTCGATGCGCAGCGCCAGGATCGCCTCCTTGGCCTTGCGCTCCAGGCTCTGCTCGTTCGTCAGCAGGAAGTTCTTGGCCACCTGCTGGGTGATGGTCGAGGCGCCCTGGGGCCGCCGGTTGCCGCCGCGGATGCGGTCCTGCACCAGCGTGAAGACCGCGCGCGCGATCCCCTCGGGATCGACGCCGTGGTGGTCGTAGAAGTTCTTGTCCTCGGCCGAGATGAAGGCGTTCTTGACCAGCGCCGGGATCGCCTGGATGGGCAGGAACAGGCGCCGCTCGTGCGCGTACTCGGCCATCAGGCTGCCGTCCGTCGCGTGGACGCGCGTCATCACCGGCGGTTCGTAGTTCTTGAGGCCCGCATAGTCCGGAAGATCGGAGGCGAAGTAGCGGTACGCGAGGGCGGCGGCTCCGGCCGCGGCGAGCACGAACACCGTGCCGATCGAGAGGAGGTAGCCGAGGAACCTGAAGAAGAACATGCCGCCGGTCCGCCTCCTGGAAATCGCCGCTCCGCGGCCGCCGCCCGCCCCTCGACTCGAGGCTCCGTGCGCCCGCGAAATCTACGCGTTACACCCGATCGGCGCGACCCTTTAGGGTGGGTGCCCTTATTTTTCAAGTTTATGGCAAACCTACGGCGCGGGGCTCCGCGGGCTCAGTCCGAGGCCTTGGCGACGCGGCCCTGGAAGAAGCGGTCGATGGAGCCGATCAGCGCCGCGGTCGTCTTCTCCCGCCAGTCCGTCGACATCATGAGCTGCTCGTCGTCCCTGTTCGACAGGAAACCCAGCTCGACCAGCGCCGAGGGGATGTCGTGGGCCTTGAGCACGCGGAAATTGGCGGACCGGTGCGGGTTGGCCTTCACGAGCCGGCCGACCGCGCGCAGGTCGTCGATGAGGGTGCGGGCGAGCACCTGGCTGAAACGCTTCGTCTCGCGCACCGTGAGGTCGATCAGGATGTCGGCCACCGCGTCCATCGTCTCCTCCGGCACCACGCCGGCGAGGGCGTCGGAGGCGTTCTCCTTCGCGGCGAGGGCCGCCGCGGCCGTGTCGGAGGCCCGGTCGTCGAGCGTGTAGACGGTCGCGCCCCGGACGCTGCGGTCGTACTCGGCGTCCGCGTGGATCGAAAGGAACAGGTCCGCGTGGTGCGCGCGCGCGATGGCGACCCGCTCGGCGAGCGGGATGAAGCGGTCGTCGGACCGCGTCATGCGCACCTCGTAGCGCCCCGTCTCCAGAAGCTTCTTCTCGAGCAGCCGCGCGATGTCGAGCACGACCGTCTTCTCGAAGGTGCCCGACGCGGGGCTGCGGGTGCCCACGTCGAGCCCGCCGTGGCCGGGGTCGATGACGACCATCGGCTTCGCCCGCTCCGGCCGCGTCGCCTCCCGGTCGCCCTTCGGCAGGATGCCGGTGCCCTCGACCACCGGGGCCGCCTTGGCGCGGCGCACGTGGTTGACCTCGAACTCCGCCCGCGCCGCGGCCCGGAACGCGAAGACCGCCCGCGCGCCGCCGCCGTCCTGCGGCTCGATCGAGGCGGTCTCGATCCGCACCGGGCCCGCGAGGTCGAAGACCAGCCGCGACCGCCCGGTCATGAACAGCCCGTGGCGCCAGGACGTGACGAGCCCCTTGCCCTCCCTGTGCGGATCCGGGGCGAAGTCGAAGCGCGTCTCCGGCAGGTCGATCACCAGGCGGTAGGGGTCGGTGAGCCCGAAGGCGTCGAAGGCGACCGGCTTGGACAGCTCGAGCGTGAAACGCGTCAGCCCGTCCTCGACCTCGAAGGAAGCCGCCCGCGCATGCACGGGCTCCGACGGCGCCCCCGGCACCGCCCGCAGCCCGGCCCCCGCGTCGGCCCCGCGCCCGACGGAGCCGGTGGTCTCCGGGGCCGCCGCCCGCGCGGCGGCGGGCGCGGTCGCCCCGGACGCCGGCGTCGCCGCGGCCGGCTCGGCGCGCGGCTTCTCGGCCGAAGCCTTCGCGGCAGGAGTCTTCTCGATGGTGATGCGCTGCCGCCGGTCCTCGCCCTCCCGCGGCCGTACGGTGTCGGCCTTGGCGGCGACCTGCGGCCGGCGGACCTCGGCCTTGCCCCTCCCGGCGCGCGCGCCCTCCTCCGCCGCGGCGGCGCCGCAGACGCAGGCGACGGCCAGGAGGCCGAGCGCGGCGAGGCTCCTGAGCGGCATGGAACTCCCTTCCCGAACGGCAATGCCCGTCCGCTCCGATCGCTCATAACGCATGATCGCGCCCTGGTTAAGGCCCGGTAACCCCGCCGCGGCCCGGTCACGCGAAACCGAACCGCGGATCGGCCCGCCGGGATCCGGGACGCCTTGGGCGGCTTCGGTCGCGGGCGCCAGGAATCCCCGGCGTCAGCGGCTCGTCTTGACAGAATCCGCGGGCCTTGCGAAAGCCGACGGGAGCCGTGGCCACCTTCGGATTTCACCGGAGGTCGTGGCCGCCGAGCCACAACGAGCGCCGACGCCCCGCGCCCACGGTGCCGCCCCCTCGCGGATGGTCCGAACCGGAGAGTTCCCATGATCGCTCTTCCCGTCCGCGTACCCCTCCGCCGCCTGGCCCGACGGCTCGCGCCCGCCGCCGCCCTCGCGCTCGCCCTGCTCGGCCCGGCCGGCCCGGCGGCCGCGCAGTCGGCCGAGGACATCGTCCGCTCCTGGCTCGACGCCATGCGGGCGGGCGGCGCCACCGTCGAGACCGGCGTCGTCAACTACAACCGCCGCAACGACATCCTGGAGGTTCGCGATCTCCGCATCGTGCCGAAGCCGGCGCCCGGCAAGCCCGGCGGCTCGATCCGCGTCCCCTCCCTCGGCTTCATCGGCCTGACCCGGCCGGCGGACGGCGGCCTGCAGGCGAAGTCCATGCGGGTGACCAGCGTCGAGGGCATGGCCGACGACGGCACGCTGCGCTTCGCGGTCGCCGGGATCGAGGCCGCCAACGTGGCCCTGCCCAACTTCGCCGACTTCGTCATCGACCCGGCCCGCCCCTTCACGAGCCAGATCCGCATCCTGAAGGGCCTCGCCGCCGTCCGCGCCGACTCGATGACGGTGGGCCGCGTCACCCTCGACGTGCGCGCGCCCGAAGCCAGCGTGAACCTCACCTACGAGGGCCTGACCCTCACGGGCATGGCGGGCGGGCGGGTCGACCGCATCCAGTCCGGCCCCATGCTGATCAACAGCACGAGCCCGCAGGACGGCCAGGCCGTGCCCGTCGAGATCCGCATCGGCAAGGGCGAGGTCGTCGGCTACGACCTCGGCGCCTACGTGCGCGTCATGGACGGCGATGCCTACGCGGGCGGCCGCGGCGACGGCGTCTGGCGCGACCTGCAGAAGTCGGCCACCGTCGAGAACATCTCGATCGCCGCCGGCCCCGGCCGGTTCACCCTCGCCCGCGCCAGCATGGGCGCGGTGCGCATGCGCCAGCTGGACGAGCCCATCGGCGAGATCTTCGACCGGATCATCCGCGACCCGAAGGCGCTGGAGGCCGACGAGAAGCTCGCCGCCCGCTTCGGCTTCGGCATCCTCCGCGCGATGGCGATCGAGCACTATACGCTCGACGGCTGGTCGCTGGCCGGGCCCGACCTCGACCGCTTCCAGCTCGGCCGCTTCACGGTCCGCGACCTGTCCGCCGACGGCCTCGGCGAAGTCTCCTTCGACGGTCTCGACGCGGCCGCGCAGGGCAACGCCGTCCGCTTCGCCCGCTTCGCCTTCGGCGGCCTCCGCTTCCCCGACTACCGCAACTTCGAGCGCGCCATCGAGGCCGGCAAGTCCGGCGTCGACTTCGACCCGACCTCCGTCATCCCCACCCTCGGCTTCGTGAAGCTCGACGGGGTCCTGATCGAGGCCGCCGGCAAGGGCTCGCTCGGCCTCGGCGGCTTCTCCCTGGACCTCGGCAACTACGTCAAGGCGATCCCGACCAGCCTGCGCATGAAGCTCGCCAACGTGGTGATCCCGACCGCGCTCGCGGAAGACCCCAAGGCGCGCGAACTGTTCGACGCCCTGGGCTACAAGACCCTCGACCTCTCCTCCGACGTGGTCGTCCGCTGGGACGAGGGAGCCGGCGAGTTGAAGGTGGAGACCGTGTCCGCCAGCCTCGCCGACGGCGGCACGCTCGCCTTCGACGCGGCGCTCGGCAACGTCCCCCGCGCGCTCTTCGAAAACCCGGAGAACGCCCAGCAATATGCGGTCGGCATGACCGTGAAGGGCCTCGGCCTCGCCTACCGCGACGCGTCCCTCGCCGAGCGCCTCCTGAAGTTCGCCGCCCGGGAGGCCAAGCAGCCGCCCGAGACCCTGCGCCAGCAGGCGATCGCCGCCGTGCCCGCGCTCCTGAAGGACATCCGCGACCCTGGCCTGCGCCAGAAGGCGATCGACGCGATCACGGCCTTCCTGCGCGCTCCGCGCTCCCTCACGATCGTGACCCGCCTGCCCCGCCCGCTCCCGGTCACGCAGATCGTCGGCTCCGCGGTGACGGGTCCTCAACAGCTCCCGAATATCCTGCAGCTCGACGTCACCGCCAACCAGTGACGGCGCCGCCTTCTGCTCCGCGGCCTGTCGGCAACGTGATCGCGAGGGCCCCGTTCCCGCTTGCGCGGGCGCGGGTCCCTCGCCAATGTCCCCCGGTCCGGCCCTGGCCGGCCCCTCCGAGGATCTCGACAGAATGACCATGAACTTCCTTCGCGGCGGCCTCGCCGCCACCGCGCTCGGCGCGACCCTCCTGCTCACGCCCGCCGCCCACGCCCAGTCCGCCCGCGACACGGTCGTGAGCGCCGTGGTGGAGGCCCTCAAGGCCGCCGGGGCCAAGACCGTCACGTATGGCTCCGTGACCGGAGACGACGCGAAGTTCACCCTCAAGGACATCAAGGCCGAGATCGAGATGGAGGGCCGCTCCTCGGAGATGACCGCCGCCTCGGCCACCTACACCAACGCCGCCCCGGCCGCCGGCGGCGGCTACACGGTCGGCCAGATCGACATCGCCGACCTCGCCATCGAGGACGACCAGACGACCATCTCGGTCGACAGCTGGAAGATCACCAACTACGTCGGCCAGGGCCCCGCCAAGGTCGCCGCCACCAAGGGCTTCGGCGACCGCTTCGGCCGCATGGAACTGACCGGCATCGAGATCGAGAACGAGGGCGAGGCCAAGGTCCCGATCTATTCCGTCGTGGTCGATACGAGCGGTCATGTCGACGGCATCCCGCGCAAGATGTCGACCGAGGTGAAGGGTCTCGTCATCCCGATCGACGCCGCGAAGCCGGAGGCTCGCGACATCGCCGCCCTCGGCTACAAGGAGATCGCCGTCGACGTGACGGCCTCGGGCGCCTGGGACGAGCAGGCCCAGCGCCTGTCGGTCGACAACCTCACGATCAACGGCAAGGACATCGGCGCGCTCAAGATCGCGCTCGCCTTCGGGGGCGTCTCGGCCGAGGCCGTCAAGGCCCTGCAGGCCGCCGCCGACGACAGCACCAAGCAGATGGAGATCCTGCAGGGCTTCTCGGTGGAGGGCCTCACCATCCGCTTCGACAACGCCTCGATCGTCGACCGCGTGCTGGACCAGCAGGCCAAGGCCCAGGGCACCAAGCGCGAGCAGTACGTCACCGGCATCGCCGCCGCCGTGCCCCTGATGATCTCGGCGATCGGCAACAAGGACTTCGAGAAGAAGGTCTCGGACGCCGTCTCGGCCTTCCTGAAGACGCCGAAGTCCCTGACCGTGACCGCCAAGCCGGCCCAGCCGGTTCCGGTCGCCCAGATCGTCGGCACCGCGCTCGTCGCCCCGCAGACCATCCCGAACGTGCTCGCCGTGGACATCCAGGCGAACAAGTGAGGCCCGGCCGCCACCGGCGGCCGCCCGTCCTATCTGGCCCGCCGGTCGTCCCGGCGGGCTTTTTCTTTGGCGAACCTTTGCGCAAAGCGTTGTTTCCGTACTGCCCACGGCTGATCCGCAGATGTTTCGGGCACCCGAATGAAGTGCGGATGACTAGAGCCCGTTGACGTCGGCGGGACACAGGTGAGATTCTACGAACAGTTGAATACGATTCGTTCCCGACCCGTTCTGACTTGTCTCCCTGGCGCGAAACGGTACAGTGCGACCGCTCGGGCCTCGGGGTATGGTGACTGAAACCTTACCGAGGCGGACTGCCGAAAGCGGCCGGCGGTCCCACCGCTCTCTTGTGGGCCCCGCGGCTCCGGAGAGACGCACGGAACGGTCCGGGACGACGGCCGGAGCGGCCGGGACAGGGTGGAGGCGCATGCGATCGATCGGCGGTCCCGGTTACGGCTTGGCTGCCCTGGGCGTCGGGATCGCCCTCGGCGCGGCGGCCGTCTGGGATCTCTGGGCGGAGGACGCGCCCGCCTCGCCCCCGGCGCCGCCCGCCGCCTCGGCGGAGGTGCCGCCCGACGAGAGCGTGAAGACGGCCTCGGTGTCCGGTCCCGTCGAGCAGGCCGCCGAAGCGCCGAAGTCCGCCCGCGCCGCGGTCATCCCGACGCCGGCCCGGCCGAAGCCGCCCGCCGCCAAGGTCGACCGCCTGCCCCTGCCGACGCCGAAGTTCGCCGCCGCCGCGGGCCGCCCGGCCGAGCCGCGCCGGCCGGCCGCGGAAGGCGGCATGACCATCACCACCACCATGCCGGACGGCGGCGTCACCGTGGCCATGCCGGCGCTCGCCTATGCGGCGCTCGACGCGGACCGCGCCAGCCCCTTCGACAAGTTGATCGTCCCGGCCCAGCCGGCCATCGCGCCGCAGCGCGCCGTCGAGCCGCCGCCGGTGGCCGAGGAGGACGACGACGTCGTCGAACTCCTGCCGCTGCCGCGCCCGAAGCCGAAGCTCGGCGCCGTGGCGGCCCTCGACGTCGGCCGCATGCCCATGCCGCCCGCCAAGCCCGGCCTGGCGCCCGGCCTTCCCGCTCCCTCCGCCAAGCCCGGCGACCTCGCCGCCGCGCCCGCGGCGAAGCCCGGCGAGATCACGCCCCCGGGCCTTTCGAAGTCGGCCGACCTCCCCCTGCCCGGCGCCAAGCCGCTGGAGCCGCCGAGCGTCGCCGCCGCCGTCCCGCCGCCGGCCGCCCAGCCGGCGCCGCGCGAGCGCAACCTGCTGGCCGCCATCTTCAACCCGCAGCCCGATACCGAGGGGCCGGGTGCCCCCGGTGCGCCCATCGTCACGAAGACGCCGTTCGGCGTGCCCTACGTGCTGCAGACCGAGTCCGTCGAGACCGCCTGCCTGCGGCCGGACCTGATCGAAGTGCTGCGCAAGATCGAGAGCCATTACGGCAAGAAGGTCGTGATCACCTCCGGCTACCGCGACCGCGGCCGCCCCGGCTCACTGCACCGCCGCTGCGCGGCCGCCGACATCATCGTTCCCGGCGTCAGCGCGCAGGCGCTGACCGTCTATGCCCGGACCGTCTCGGGCGTCGGCGGCGTCGGCCAGTACTGCCACCAGTCCATGGTCCATGTCGACGTCGGCACGCCGCGCGACTGGAAATACGGTTGCGGCAGCTACTTCGCCATGCGCGACGGCTCCGCCGGCTGGGGCCGCCGGACCGACACCTCCGAGGAGTGATCCGTCGCGGAAAGGCCGGTCCATCCCCCTCCCCCGGCGCCCTTCCCCCTCACACGCGAGCCTCCGTCGAGCCCGCCGGTCACCCGCGCCATGCCGGGCGGGGATGACGGCGTCCCGGCTCGCGGCACGGCAGCCCCCCTCCAGCGTCCGCCGGGCGAGGCGACGCCGATCCCCCGGCCGGGTCCGCCGCCGAGCGAGGCCCGGGGCGGCCGCTCCGGAGCGATTCCCCCCACCGCGTGAGCGCTCCCTCGACATCGCCCGCCGTGGCCTCGGCGGCGGCAGCTAGGATTTCACTTGAAGACGGTCCATGATCCATCGGTCCGCCTTCCCCTCATTCCAAGAGACCAGGATCTTGTTGCATGGGCACTCGATAATGCCTGGGAACACCGGACCGGGTTCCGACGGCTCCCGATACCTGATGGTTGATGCGCTCCGGGGAATCGCGATTACGGCCGTTTTGTTCGACCACTACACAGACTACATGCTGGGGCTTCGAGTAGGCGATCTTGCCGTTTCTTATTTCATCTGTCTCAGCGCCTACTTCGTCACGCGCTCGATTGCGGGTGAGAAGTCAAGAACAACGGACGAGCCATTCCGCATCGCGAGACGCTTCTACATTCGCCGGATCAGCCGGGTCTTTCCCGTGTACTACACGATGCTTCTGTTCTTTCTCATCGTCTCGTTGGCTGGCTCGGAGGACTTCAATCTCGAGTGGCATCTCTTGTTCGCGACCAACATAGCCATTGCGGCAATGGGGACCTGGGAGGTTCCATGGCAGCTCTGTCACCTTTGGACGCTGAGCCTCCAGGAACAATTGTATCTGGTCTGGCCCTTTGTCGTCCTCGGGGTCCGCCGCCAGGACCTGGCGCGCATCGCCGTCGCGTTGATCGTCGTCGGTTGGGCGTTTCGGGTCGCGCTGTTTGCCGCGGGACTCTACGCGACGCCCGGCTCCGCCACCTGGCCGCCGGCGATGTTCGATGCCCTGGGCCTCGGCGTCCTTCTCGCCCTGGGGTATCCACGGCGCGGGGATCGAGGTCTTCGGGCGATGCTCGGATGCGCGATGGCTCTGCCGGCCGGTTTCGCGGCCCTGAGCGCGCTTCGTCCTGACGCAGCCGCCGCCGCCTACCCGCTGCTCTGGGACTGCTACCGGCTGTTTCCCGTGGCGGCGCTCGCCTACTGGGCCTTCACCGTGAAGACATGCTCCCCTGCCGTCGAGCGCCTGATCGGACCCGTCGTCCTTCTCGGCCGGATCAGCCTCGGCATGTACTTGTTTCACTTGCCCTTGTGGTGGGTCGCTTCCAAGGTCGGCGACAGGACGGGCTGGTGGTCGCTGGAAGCCGGATTGCCGACCTTCGCCATCCTGTCCACTGCGACGACGGTGCTGGCCCTCCTCTCCTGGCGCTACCTGGAGCGGCCGGTGAGCCACGCCATCCGGTCGAGATCCTCCCGAGCGGACGCGAACGCATCCCCGTGACCCCGTTCGTCGCGGTCGAAGGGCCGTGCGTCGCGGGCTGTCCCGATCGCGCGGAGTCGCGCGTCAGCGCTCCAGGTCGGCGGCGCTGAACAGGACCCCGAAAGCCTCGCACCAGACCACGACGCCGCCATATCGGCGCGTGTCGATGCCGGCCGGCAGGATGTAGGTCTGGTTGCCGATGTTGCCCTTGAGCGGACCGAGGGACAGGGCGGCGGCGGCCTTGACGTCGCCGCCCGCCCGGATCGCCGGAGCGTCCACGAGCCAGACCTTCAGGTCCGGCCCGTTGGTGACCGCGAATCCCTCGAAGCGGAGCACCTGCGTGCCGCGTTCGGTGACGAGGAGCCGCACCGACCCGCGCCCCCGGTGGCGGGCGTCGCCGTCCCGGAACGTCCCGCGGGCCTCCACGCGCCCGGAGAACTCCGGCGGCAGCGGCTCGTCGACCGCACGGGTCTGCAGCAGCGGCCCGAACGTATACCACCCGGCGGCGCCGCCGGCCGCGCCCGCGATGGCCGCCGCCACGGCGACGAGGGCGAGCCGCAGCATCCCGCTGCCCTCCCCGCCTCAGCCCTTCTCGGGCAGGTTCAGGCGGATGTGCAACTCCCGGAGCTGCTTGGACGAGGCGTCCGAGGGGGCGCCCATGAGCAGGTCCTCGGCGCGCTGGTTCATCGGGAAGAGCGTGATCTCGCGCAGGTTCTGCACGCCGCAGAGGAGCATCACGATCCGGTCGATGCCCGCCGCCATGCCGCCGTGCGGCGGCGCGCCGTACTGGAACGCCCGGTACATGCCGCCGAAACGCTCCTCCACGTCCGCCCGGCTCAAGCCGACGATCTCGAAGGCCTTGACCATGGTCTCCGGCGACTGGTTGCGGATCGACCCGGAGGCGATCTCGTAGCCGTTGCAGACCAGGTCGTACTGGAACGCCTTGATGGTCAGCGGGTCCTGCGAGGTCAGCGCCTCCATGCCGCCCTGCGGCATCGAGAAGGGGTTGTGCGAGAACTCGACCTTCTTCTCGTCCTCGTCCCATTCATAGAAGGGGAAGTCGACGATCCAGCAGAGCTCGAACCGGTCCTGGTCGACGAGGTTCAGCTCCGTGCCGACCCGCGTGCGCGCCTCGCCGGCGAACTTGTAGAACTTCGCTGGATCGCCCGCGACGAAGAAGCAGGCGTCCCCTTTCCCGAGGCCGAGCTGCTCGCGGATCGCCTCCGTCCGCTCCGGCCCGATGTTCTTGGCGAGCGGGCCGGCGCCGACCACGCCCCCCTTGTCCTCGAGGCCTGTCGAGACCGGTACGGCATCGTCGGCCGACTCTTCGCGCCAGAAGATGTAGCCGAGCCCCGGCTGGCCCTGGCTCTGCGCCCAGCCGTTCATGCGGTCGCAGAAGGCGCGGCTGCCGCCGCCCTTGGCGGGGATCGCCCAGACCTCGACCTTCGGATCGTCCGCGATCATGCGCGCGAAGACCTTGAAGCCGGAGCCGGCGAAATGCTCGGTCACGGCCTGCATCTCGATCGGGTTCCGGAGGTCCGGCTTGTCCGAGCCGTACTTGCGGATCGCCGTGTCGTAGGGGATGCGCGGGAACGTCTGCGTCACCGGCTTGCCGTCCGCGAAGCTCTCGAACACCCCGCGGATCACCGGCTCCATCGTGTCCCAGACGTCCTCCTGGGTGACGAAGCTCATCTCCAGGTCGAGCTGGTAGAACTCGCCGGGCAGCCGGTCGGCGCGCGGGTCCTCGTCGCGGAAGCAGGGGGCGATCTGGAAGTAGCGGTCGAAGCCCGCCACCATGAGGAGCTGCTTGTATTGCTGCGGCGCCTGCGGCAGGGCGAAGAACTTGCCCGGGTGGATGCGGCTCGGGACGAGGAAGTCACGCGCGCCCTCCGGCGAGGAGGCGGTCAGGATCGGGGTGGTGAACTCGTTGAAGCCGGCGTCGTTCATGCGCCGGCGCATGTCGGCGATGATCTTCGTCCGCCGCATGATGTTGGCGTGCAGCGTCTCGCGCCGGAGGTCGAGGAACCGGTACTTGAGGCGGATGTCCTCCGGATAGTCGGGCTCGCCGAAGACCGGCAGGGGCAGCTCCCGGGCCTGGCCGAGAACCTCGATCTCGCGGGCGTAGACCTCGACCTCGCCGGTCGGGATGTTCGGGTTCACGGTCTCCGGCGTGCGCGCCTTGACCCTGCCGTCCAGCCGGATCACCCATTCGGCGCGCACAGCCTCGGCGGTCTTGAAGGCCGGGCTGTCCGGATCGGCCACCACCTGGGTGATGCCGTAGTGGTCGCGCAGGTCGATGAAGAGCACGCCGCCATGGTCGCGCACCCGGTGCACCCAGCCCGAGAGCCTGACGGTTTGCCCCACGTCGGACCGGCGGAGCTGCCCACAAGTATGGCTGCGATAGCGATGCATCGGATCCTGCTTCCACATGCGAGAGGGGGTGCTGAACGGGACGCACTTCTATCCGCCTTCGCGCGTGAAGAGAAGCGAGGAGTTGGACCGAGCGTTTCGCGCGGCTTCTGCCCGATATCTGTTTGTGCGAGGGGACAAGCCGAAGATCTCGCGCTATAGAGCGGCCATGAGCATGATCTCCGAGACCGCGGCCCTCGCGGAAGCCTGCAGCCGCCTCGCGCGGCACCCCTATGTCGCCATCGACACGGAATTCCTGCGCGAGACGACCTACTGGCCGAAGCTCTGCGTGGTGCAGCTCGCCGGGCCCGACACCGCCGTCGTCATCGACGCGCTCGCCCCCGGGCTCGACCTGACGCCGCTGCTGGACCTCCTGCGCGACGAGCGCGTGGTGAAGGTCTTCCATGCCGGCCGCCAGGACATCGAGATCGTCTGGAACCTGGGCGGCTTCATCCCGCACCCGGTCTTCGACACGCAGATCGCCGCCATGGTCTGCGGCTTCGGCGACTCGATCTCCTACGACCAGCTCGTCAACCGCATCACCGGCCATCACATCGACAAGTCGTCGCGCTTCACCGACTGGAGCCGCCGGCCGCTGACCGACAAGCAGCTCGCCTACGCGCTCTCGGACGTCACGCACTTGCGCGACGTCTACCACTATCTCAACGCCTCTCTGAGCGAGCAGGGGCGCGAGGAGTGGGTGGCCGAGGAGATGAACGTCCTGACCGCCCGCCAGACCTACGACCTCGACCCGGAGGACGCCTGGGAGCGGCTGAAGATGCGGGTCAAGAAGCCGCTCGAGCTCGCCATCCTGAAGGAACTCGCCGCCTGGCGCGAGCGCGAGGCCCGCGCCCGCGACGTGCCGCGCTCGCGCGTCCTGAAGGACGAGGCCATCTACGAGATCGTCGCCGAACAGCCGACCGACCCGTCCCGCCTGTCCACCCTGCGCAGCCTGTCGAAGGGCTTCGAGCGCTCGCGCCAGGGCGAGGAGATCGTCGCCGCCGTGCGGCGCGCGCTCGCCACGCCGCGCGAGCGGCTTCCGGCGATCCCGCGCGGCAAGCCGATGCCGGACGGCGCCGGGGCCGCCGTGGACCTGATGAAGGTGCTTCTGAAGCTGACCTCCGAGAACCACGGCGTCGCCGCCAAGGTGATCGCCACCGTCGACGACCTGGAGGCCATCGCGGCCGACGACAACGCCGACATCCCGGTCCTGAAGGGCTGGCGGCGGGAGCTCTTCGGCGAGACCGCGCTGAAGCTGAAGCGCGGCGAGATCGCCCTGTCCTTCGACGGTCGCAAGGTCATCGCCATCGAGGTCGCCTCCCAGCGCGCCGACCGCAAGAACCGCCGCGCCGCCGGCTGATCCCGACCGCGAGGGCCGGCCTCAGTCCCCGCCCCGCCGGCGCTCCGCCAGCACGCCGAGGTAGGTCTGCGCCACCGTCGAGGCCGCGATCGCGGTGATGTCCGCATGGTCGTAGGCCGGCGCGACCTCGACCACGTCGCCGCCGACGAAGCCGACGTCGCCGAGCGCGCGCAGGATCGAGAGCGCCTCCCGGGAGGAGAGTCCGCCCGAGACCGGCGTGCCTGTTCCCGGCGCGAAGGCCGGGTCCAGGCAGTCGATGTCGAAGGTCATGTAGGCCGGCCCCTCCCCGACCCGGTTCTCGATGCGCCGGATCACCCCGAAAATGCCGATGTCGTCGAGCTCGTAGCCATGCAGGATCTCGATCCCGCAGGTCTCCGGCGCATGGGTGCGGATGCCGACCTGGATCGACCGCTCCGGGTCGATCACCCCAGCCCGCACGGCGCGCAGCACGAAGGAGCCGTGGTCGATCCGCTCGCCGTCGTCCGGCCAGGTGTCCTGATGCGCGTCGAACATCACGAGCCCGAGCGGCCCGTAGACCTCCGCATGCGCCTTGAGGAGCGGCCAGGTGACCGAATGGTCGCCGCCGAGCGAGAACAGGTGGCAGCCCGCCGCCAGGATCTCGCGCGCCTGCGCCTCGATGAGCCCATGCGCCTCCCAGGGTCGCCCGTAGTCCCAGACCGCGTCGCCGTAGTCGACGACCGCCATCTCGGCGAAGGGATCCGCCTCGAAGGGATACTGCGGGTCGCCGTCGAAGATCGCCGAGGCCCGCCGGATCGCCTGCGGCCCGAAGCGCGCGCCCGATCGGTTCGACACCGCGCTGTCGAACGGGATGCCCCACACGACAGCGTCGACCCCCGCGAGATCCCGCGTGAGCCGCCGCCGCATGAACGACAGCACCCCCCCGTAGGTCGGCTCCGCCGCCCCGCCGAGCAGCGAGGGGCCGAACACGGCATTGTCGGTGGGACGGGGACGCAGGGGGTCTTTCGGGGTGGTGACCATCAGTTCGCCGGTACGATTTTCAGACCCGGCAACAGATACAACACAATGATGAGTGCGGACACCATGAGACTGAGAAGCCAGGCCACCATGTTTGTCCAGACAGCGCGCCAGAAATCGTTGCTTCGTGAGACATCGAGACCGAGCGCATCAATTCTGGCTCCGAGCGGCTCGATCTCGCGCCGAACTCCGAGATTGATCTCCTTAACGATCTCCGCAATCACCTCGGCACGGATCTGGTCATACATGTCGGCCCGCCACGCCGCCTCAAGATCCTCCACCCATTCGCTCAGCTTCAGGGCGGCGTTCGACCGCAGGCTTTCGATTCTAGCCTCCTGAAGCGTCACATGATGGCGGTCGACCTCGTCACGTTTAGGCTTGGCGCTCTCGGCCCATTCGGATTGTTCGAACTTGAAAAGCGAGTAGGCGATCATCCCGACGAGGTCGTTCCTGTCCTCTGCCAGCCGTCGCAGACTTCGGCTAGCACCGACGATCCGTACCTCGCCTGTCTCTACTTCAGCCATGGCTGCTTTTCGCAAGAGCAGCTGCCGCCTTCCGCAGTGCGTCGCGGCGTAGCAGACGTATCTTCTTTCCCCCTGGGAGCGTGTACGTCTTCAGTACTGCGGTACCGCTCTGAGCCAACCCCGCCACAATCGGAGTACCGGTGTTTCCAGTTTCCTTTCGTTTCATCCTCATGATTGAGCCTCGGCGCAGAATCGAGGAAACCGACGTTACGGAACTCAACTTAACATATGCCTCCGCTTCGGTCATGCGCTACAAACTCGTATTTCAAAGCATCGCATCGAGAGTTGGGGCAGCACGCTCTCATCTCAAGACCGACAGGGAGATACGCAAAAAGGGCGAGCCTCGCGGCCCGCCCCTCAGCAACCTTCGCGCCGGTCTGCGCCGGTCAGCGCTTCGAGAACTGGAAGCTGCGGCGGGCCTTGCGGCGGCCGTACTTCTTGCGCTCCACCGTGCGGCTGTCGCGGGTCAGGAAGCCGTAGGGCTTCAGAACGCCGCGCAGCTCCGGCTCGAAGTAGGTGAGCGCCTTGGAGAGGCCGTGGCGCAGCGCGCCCGCCTGGCCCGACAGGCCGCCGCCCTCGACGGTGGCGACGATGTCGAACTGGCCGTCGCGGTTGGCCGCCAGGATCGGCTGCATGATCAGCATCTGCAGGACCGGCCGCGCGAAATAGGCGGTGAAGTCCTTGTCGTTGACGGTGATCTTGCCGGTGCCGCGGCTCAGCCACACGCGGGCGACCGCGTCCTTGCGCTTGCCGGTCGCGTAGGAGCGGCCCTGGGCGTCGACCTTGCGGACGTGGACGGGAGCGTCCGGCTGGGCCGCCGGACGCGCGCCCATGGCCTGGCCGAGTTCGGAGAGAGACTGGACTTCGGCCATGGTCAGGCCCTCGCATTCTTGCGGTTGAGGCTCTTCACGTCGAGCGCGACGGGCTGCTGGGCCTCGTGCGGATGCGTGGTGCCGGCGTAGATCTTCAGGTGGGTCATCTGCTTGCGGGCGAGCGGCCCGCGCGGCAGCATGCGCAGGACGGCCTTCTCGAGCACGCGCTCCGGGAAGTTGCCCTCGAGCAGCTTGCGCGCCGTCCGCTCCTTGACGCCGCCGGGATGCCCGGTGTGCCAGTAGTAGACCTTGTCGGCCAGCTTGTTGCCCGTGAACACCACCTTGTCGGCGTTGATCACGATGACGTTGTCGCCGCAATCGACGTGGGGCGTGTAGGTCGGCTTGTGCTTGCCGCGCAGCCGCATGGCGATGAGAGAAGCGACGCGACCGACGACCAGGCCCTGGGCGTCGATCAGGATCCACTTCTTCTCCACCTCGGCCGGCTTCGCCGTATAGGTGCTCATATTGTTTGTCCTGATCCGGAAAATCGTGCGGCGACCTCCCGGCCGCCGCGTTCGGTCGGGGTGATAAGGCCAGGGACGGCGGAAGTCAAGCGCGATCTCGCAGGCGAGCCGGGACGAAATCTTCGATCACACAATGGCTTAGAGTATGGTGGCAACCAGATACCACATAGCGGTATCCTATCACCACAGTCGTCCGGCTCCGGCGCAAGGGCCGGGGATCCGCAGAGGATCGTGCCGCGCCTCAGAATTCGACCCCGACCCGCACCATCGCCCGATGCCGTTCGAAGGCGTCGAGGTTGAGCCGTCCCGGGCCGCTGCCCCAGACCTGCGTGCCGAAGGCCGCCGAGATCGTCACCTTGTTGGAGACCTTCGCGTAGAAGGTCGGGCCGAGGAAGAGCGCGCTGCCCTCGTGCCGCCCGAGGACGCCCTCGAAGGCGTGCTCCAGCCGCGCCTCGGCGCCCAGCGTCATGCGCGGCTGGAACCGCCAGGCGAGCGCCGCGCTGGTGAAGAGGCTCGATTCGGTCTCCGCCTTCTCGCCCCGGGCGCGCCCGCGCTCGATCTCGAAGCCGGCATTGGCTGCGACGTAGAGCAGGTTCGGCACCAGCGAGGCCTCGAGGATCGCCGCCGTCTCGTTGCCGAAGGTGCGGCCGCGCGCGCCCTCGGTCTCGTCGTAGCGATGCCATTCCAGTTCGGTCGCCACCGAGAAGCCGATCGGCCCGTCGACGTCGCGCTCCAGGATCACCGCCTTGCCGCCGACCGCGAACCCGTCGAAGCCGAAGGCCGAGCGGTTGTCGAGGCCCGGCACACCACGGATGCGGTGGCTCGACGTGAAGGCCGCGAAGCCGGCCTGGATGCGGTCCGTGATGCCGTATTCCGCCTCGGTCTCCGTGCCGAGCGCCCGATAGCTGCCCCGTCTCTTGCCGAAGCGGCCCGACAGCGTCGTCCCGACCTCCCATTCGCCCTTCTGGGCGATGCCCGCCCCCTGCCCGAACCCGAAGGCGTTCTCGATCTCGAAACCGTCGTCCTCCGGGACGAGTGCGGCCGATGGCGCCGCAGGCTGGCCGGCGGTGGCGGCGGGGCCGACGAGGAGGCCGGCGGCCAGAAGGACGCCGGGGAGTAGTCGCGAGCCGATCATGCCGGGATCTCCGAAGTGCAGGCAGCACCTGACGCTACGGGTCCCTGCCCGACGTTCAAGATGAAAGCGAGACCGGCGAGGTGAAATCCCACGACCCTGTTGCGGCACCGCCACGAAGGGCATCGCGAGCTGAGACGATCGTGAGAAAGATCATGGCCGTGCCCGCCGGCGGATCGGGAAATTCAGCGGTGATCGGCCCGGTTCTCAATCAAGTCTTAGTCGGTACCGAATAGGTCGCGGTGGCATGGGCGACGATCTGGGGATGACCTTCCGCCCGAATCGCGCATTCGACCACGATGAGCCGGCGGCCGAGCTTCAGGATTCGGCAGGTGCAGAGGAGATCCCCGGGCTCGGGCTTCGCCAGGAAGTTGATCGTGGCGCCCGTCGTGACCGCCAGCGCCACCGGGCCGATATGGCCGAGGATGACCACGTAGGCCGCGAGGTCGGCGAGCGTGAAGAGCGTCGGCCCCGAGACCGTCCCGCCCGGCCGCAGGTGCCGCTCCGCCGCCTTCAGGCGCATCACCGCCTCGCCCGGGGCGAGCGACTCGACGCTGAAGCAGCGCCCGCCCTCGTGGATCTGCGGGAACTCCCGATCCAGGAAGGCCGATACCTCGTCCGCCGACATCTTCATCCGTTCCGTCACGCCCCGCTCCCGTCTCGATCCCTGTTGTCCGCCCGATACTTGGATGACCGCCGCCGTGTCGCGGTCCATTTACCGCCCTCGACGGCCCGTATGGTGTTTCCCTTGCATTCGAAGCCATGCCTCCTTAAAAGATGGGCTCAAGGAATTCGTCATCCGTCCGAACACGTGTTCCGGAAAACGACGTCGCGGACAAGCGTCCCGAACCGGTTTTCGCCCGAGCGGCGAACCACGCGGCCGGAGCGGACGTCGCGACTTTTCATCCGGATGTTCAGGGCGGGACGTCCTGGATCTCGCCGCCGACGCGTGCCCGCGCATGCTGGTGGCAGGGTCCTCGCCGCCGAGGACGTCCGCGCGTGGTGCGGTCTCCGACGCGCATCGTGAATACCGGCCGTGCCCCCCTTCCACGAGGACTGCGCGGTCGCGCTCGTGTGACAGGGTCCATGCCGAGGCCATGAGGGGTACGATCACCGCCAGGACGACCGAAGGAGGTCCGGAG
The DNA here is from genome assembly GCF_037203705.1 of Prosthecomicrobium sp. N25. Classification (NCBI taxonomy): domain Bacteria; kingdom Pseudomonadati; phylum Pseudomonadota; class Alphaproteobacteria; order Hyphomicrobiales; family Kaistiaceae; genus Prosthecomicrobium; species Prosthecomicrobium sp. N25. The sequence goes on along the minus strand of NZ_JBBCAT010000004.1, from coordinate 394,791 downwards.
CACCACCGCGACCCGTCGCGTCGTCTGTCGCCCCGATCGCGCGCCGCGCACGCCTCCGCGCCCGCCCTGTTCTTCCTCCCTCCCGTCAGAACGGCCCCCTCGAGCCCCGGCCACCCCCATGGGTCGCCGGGCCGACGCGCATGGGCCGCGGAGTTTTCTGTCAATGGCGAACAAGATGCTCATCGACGCCACCCACCCGGAGGAGACCCGGGTCGTGGTGGTGCGCGGCAGCCGAGTCGAGGAATTCGACTTCGAGGCCGCCAGCAAGAAGCAGCTCAGGGGTAACATCTACCTCGCGAAGGTCACCCGCGTGGAGCCGTCGCTCCAGGCCGCCTTCGTCGACTACGGCGGCAACCGGCACGGCTTCCTGGCCTTCTCGGAGATCCACCCCGACTACTACCAGATCCCGGTCGCCGACCGGCAGGCCCTCCTCGAGGAGGAGGCGCGCATGCACTCCGCCGAGGACCGCGAGGACGCTCGCCCGCGCCGCCAGAAGGCCCAGGCGGCCGCCTCGAACGGCGACGAGGCCTCGGAGGATGCCGAGAACGAGGAGGATCAGGTCGAATCGGTCGGCTCAGAGGACGCCCTCGAGGAGCTGCCGGAGCGCCGCTCCGCGCCCCGGCTGAAGCGGAGCTACAAGATCCAGGAGGTCATCAAGCGCCGCCAGGTGCTGCTGGTCCAGGTCGTCAAGGAGGAGCGCGGCAACAAGGGCGCGGCGCTGACCACCTACCTGTCGCTCGCCGGCCGCTACTCGGTGCTGATGCCCAACACCGCCCGGGGCGGCGGCATCTCCCGCAAGATCACCCAGCCGACCGACCGCAAGCGGCTGAAGAAGATCGCCCAGGAACTCGAGGTTCCGGAGGGCATGGGCGTCATCGTCCGCACCGCCGGCGCCGCCCGCACCAAGGCCGAGATCAAGCGCGACTTCGAGTACCTGCTCCGCCTCTGGGAGAACGTGCGCGAACTGACCCTGAAGTCGACCGCGCCGAAGCTCGTCTACGAGGAAGGCAGCCTGATAAAGCGGTCGATCCGCGACCTTTACAACAAGGACATCGACGAAATCCTCGTCTCCGGCGACGACGGCTACCGCGAGGCCAAGGACTTCATGCGCATGCTCATGCCGAGCCATGCCAAGAACGTCCAGCAGTACAAGGAGCCGACCCCGGTCTTCACGCGCTTCGGGGTCGAGAGCCAACTCGACGCGATGTTCTCGCCCCAGGTCGTCCTGCGCTCCGGCGGCTACATCGTCATCAACCAGACGGAAGCGCTGGTCTCGATCGACGTGAACTCCGGCAAGTCGACCCGCGAGCACAACATCGAGGACACCGCCCTCCAGACGAACCTCGAGGCCGCCGAGGAGGTCGCCCGCCAGCTCCGCCTGCGCGACCTGGCCGGCCTGATCGTCATCGACTTCATCGACATGGAGGAGAAGCGCAACAACCGGTCGGTCGAGCGCAAGCTCAAGGACTGCCTGAAGAACGACCGCGCGCGCATCCAGGTTGGCCGCATCTCGCATTTCGGCCTGCTCGAGATGTCGCGCCAGCGCATCCGCACGGGCGTGCTCGAATCCTCGATGATCGTCTGCCCGCATTGCGGCGGCACCGGCATGGTGCGGTCGACCGAATCGGTCGCGCTCCACGTCCTGCGCTCGCTCGAGGAGGCGCTCATCAAGAACGTCACCCACGACCTGATCGTCCGCACGCGGACCACGGTGGCGCTCTACATCCTGAACCAGAAGCGCGGCCACCTGTCGGACCTGGAGCGCCGCTTCGGCCTCGACATCGCGATCCTGGCCGACGACCACGCCTCGATGGGCGGCCACCTGTTCGTCGTCGAGAAGGGCGACCCGGTCACGCGTGCCGCCGAGCCGCGTCCGCAGGCGCTTGTCACGCCGCAGTCGATCGAGCCCGAGGACGAGGTCTACGAGGAGCCCGTCGAGGAGGACGAGGACGAGGAGGCGGCCGAGCCGCCGCGCAGCCGGGAGCGGGATCGCGACCGCGACCGGGAGCGTGAGGGCCCGCGCGAGGCGCGCGCCGAGGGCGAGGACGGTGGACGCCGCCGTCGCCGCCGCCGTCGTCGCGGCCGTGGCCGCAACGGCGAGGAGGTTCGTCCCGGCGCGCCGCAGGCCCAGGGTGCCGTCCGCCAGGACGATGTCTACGAGGCCGGCGAATCCTACGAGGGCGACGAGGGCGAGGAGGCCGAGGGCGAGGACGAGGCGATGGCCGGCGCGGAGGGCGAGCGTGCCTCGGCCGAGGGCGACCGCAACGGCGAGGGCCGCAAGCGTCGCCGCCGCGGCCGGCGCGGCGGCCGCCGCAACCGCCGTGAAGGCGGCGAGGGTGGCGAGACCACGGCCGGGTCCGACATGGAGTTCGGCGGCGCCGAGGACGAGTCGGACGAGGGTGGCGAGGAGACGGCCGGTGCGGTGACCGGCGGCGAGGCTACGGGCGGCGTAACCGCCGAGCCCGCAGAGCCGGTTGCCGACGGCGCCGGCACCGAGGCTGTCGGCGTTCCCGTCGAGGCCGCCGCCGAGACCGTGCCGGACGTGCTGGTCGTCGATCGCGAGACCCTGACCGCGGAGGTCGAGGAAGGCCGCAAGGCCAAGAAGCCGGCCAAACCGCGCAGCCGCAAGAAGGCGGTCGCCGCGGAGCCGGCCGCCGAAGTCGTGGCCGAGACGCCGGCCAGCGAGCCCGAGGCCGCCGCAACCGAGGCGGCGGCCCCTGCCCCGGCCCCTGCCCCGGCGGACGACGCGGACGCAGAACGGCCCGCCGCCGAGCCGGAGCTGGCGGAAGTCGCCGAGGTCCCCCAGGCCGCGGCCCGTCCGATCCCGAGCTCGACCGAGGTTGATCCTTCGAAGCCCAAGCGCTCCGGCTGGTGGGCTCGCAAGAGCTGACGTCCAGTCTCTGCGTTAACGGTCTCTGCCGATCTTCAAGAACGGAGGTTGCTCCACCCGAGCAACCTCCGTTATTTTTTTATCAGCACGAGCGTAGATGCATGGATTTGCATCGAATTGCGACGATCAGGGCGCCCGCGATACGAGCGCGGCCTCTCTCGAAAGCGCTCGACCGCATGCGCGGGCCGGCGCGTTTTCCGGCCAGGAGACCCTTGTGGGAGTTTGGACCGAGTCCGTGACTTTGGCGAAGCGCGTGGTCCGCTCGGCGGCACGCCGGCGCGCCTGGCTGTTCGAGGGCCTCGACGGACGGAAGCTGCGCACGCTCCTCGCCAACCTTCTCGCCTATGCGACCCGGCGGAGCCGGGCCGGACGGACGCCCTCCGTGCTGAAGGTCGACATTTCTCCGCTCTGCGCGCTGCAATGCCCCGTGTGCCTCCACGCGGATCCGAACAGCGCCGGGCACGGCCGCCTCGCGACCCAGCGCTTCGGAAAGGCCGACCGCATGGAAGTCGATCCGTTCCGCAGCCTCGTCGAGGCGACGGACGGCCGCGTGCTCGCCGTCAGTCTCTACTATTTCGGCGACCCGCTGATGCATCCCCGGCTGAACGAGATCGGCGCCATCGCCAGCCATGCCGGCATGAACGTCCACATCACGACGCACTTCAGCTACGCCTTGTCGGACGACAGAATTGCGGCGCTCGCCCGGTCCGGGATCTCCCACGTCACCGTCGCGCTCGACGGGTCCACCCCCGAGGTCTACGGCTCGACGCGCATCCGCGGACGCTTCGACTGGGTCGTCTCGAACCTGCGGCGCCTCTGCGCCGTCCGGCGCCGGGACGGGCGCTCGCACCCGGTGGTCGAAGTGCAGTACGTCACCCACGCCCACCACCCGGCCGGCGAGGCCGCCCGGGTCCGCGCGCTGGCGCTCGAGGCCGGCGCTGATATTTTCACGCCGATCACGCCCTATCCCTTCGACAACGTGACCGACGAGGACCCGGAGCTCCACGACGTCGTCGGCCCCCACCCCGCCGGGCTGATGCCGCGCTGCCACTGGCCCTTCACGTCCATGGTGGTCAAGTTCGACGGCGACGTGATTCCCTGCTGCAACTTCCGGACCGGCAGTCAGTATGCCGAGGGCGCCGACCCGCTGGCTGCCGGCAACGTCTTCGAAACGCCCCTCGAAGAGATCTGGAACGGGCCCGCCTACCGCGACATGCGCCGCCTCGCGTCGGATCCCTCGGCGGCCGATCGCGATCCGTCCCTAAAGTGCTCCTTCTGCTACGGTTGTCCGGCTCTCTACAGGCGGGTCCGCAGGGCCGCGCCCCTGCTGACGGAGGGGTCGAAGGATCCCACCCCCGCCGCTGGCCGCCGGATCGCGGTCTGACCCGATCCGCCGCCGTCCCTTGTCTCAGGACGAGCCGCGGCCGAGCCATCCCCCGATCCGCTCCACCGCCTCCGCCACGTCGGCCTCCGTGCCCGCGAAGGAGAATCGCATGAAGCCGTGGCCGCGGGCGCCGTCGAAGTCGGGGCCCGGGGTCGCGGCAACGCCGGCCTCCACCAGCATGCGGCGCGAGAAGTCCAGGCTGTCGTTGGAGAAGCGCTTGACGGAGGCGTAGACGTAGAAGGCCCCGTCCACCGGCAGGAGTTCGTCGAAGCCGATCCGCGGCAAACGATCGAGGAGAAGCGCCCGGTTCACCGCGTAGGAGGCCTTCACGGCGTCGAGTTCGAGCGTGGAGGCCGGATCGAAGGCCGCCACGGCCGCCCGCTGCGAGATCTCGTTGTTGGAGAGTGTGAGATTCTGCGCCAGCCGGTCGACCGGACGGACCAGCACCTCCGGCAGCACCATCCAGCCGATCCGCCAGCCGGTCATGCAGTAGTACTTGGAGAAGCTGTTCACCACGATTGCCCGCGGCGAGAAGGACAGCGCCGTCCGCTGTTCGCCCGCGAAGACGAGGCCGTGGTAGATCTCGTCCGAGATGAACCAAAGCCCCAGCTCGTCGGCGACCTCGATGAGCGCCTGCAGGGCCTCGGGCGTGTACATGGTGCCGGTCGGGTTCGCCGGGCTGGCGATCAGGATGCCGTGGAGCGGCCGCACGGCATGCGCCGCCCGGATCATGTCGGGCGTGAGCGTCCAGCGGGTCGCCGCCGTGGTCTCGATCTCGACCGCCTCGAGCCCGAGCGCGCCGAGGAGATTGCGGTACGCCGGGTAGCCGGGCGTCGGCAGGGCGACGCGCGCGCCGACGTCGAAGGCGGCCAGGAACGCCAGGGTGAAGGCCCCCGAGGAGCCGGCCGTGACGGCGATGCGCTCCGGCGCGACCGCCACCCCGTAGGTCCGGGCGTAGTGCGCCGCGATCGCCTCCCGCAGCGGCCGGATCCCCATCGCCTCCGTGTAGCCGAGCCGCCCCGACCGCAGCGCCGCCTCGGCCGCCGCGATCACCGGCCGCGGCGCCGGCGCCCCCGGCTGACCGACCTCCATGCGCACGACCCGGTGCCCCTGCCGCTCCCGCTCGACGGCGGCCGCCAGCACCTCCATGGCGATGAAGGGCTCGACGCGGCTGCGGGACGAGGGTTCGAACGGCATGGGGCTCCTCCGGACACCCTCCCCTTACCAGTCCCGCCCGCCCCCGCGAAGCCCCGACGCCACAGCCCGCTCACCGTCGCGGGCGACCGGTCCTCAAGGAAAGTTGAATAGGACGGCCGCGCGCCCTATTCGTGCCGTAAGCCGCGGCGCCCTATAACGCGCAAGCGGCGCGCCGCGCGCCCCGGAGATCCGTTCCCATGCGATTTGCCCCGACCGCCCTCCTTCTCGCCGGCGCCCTGGCGCTCGCTCCCCTGTCGGCCCGGCCGGCGGTCGCCGCCGAGGCGCTGAGCGCGGACCAGAAGGCCGCGGTGGAGAAGCTCGTCCACGACTACATCCTGGCCAATCCGGAGATCGTCGAGGAGGCCCTGAACCTTCTGGAGAAGCGCAAGGCCGACCAGGCCGCCGCCCAGCAGAAGCAGACGATCTCGGAGAAGTCCGGCGTCCTCTTCAACTCCGCCCGCCAGGTCGTCCTCGGCAATCCGAAGGGCGACGTCACGGTCGTCGAGTTCTTCGACTACAACTGCGGATACTGCAAACGCGCGCTCGGCGACATGATGGCGCTGATCAACGAGGACAAGAACATCCGCTTCGTCCTCAAGGAATTCCCCGTCCTCGGACCGGGCTCGGTCGAGGCCGCCCAGGTGGCCGCCGCCGTCAACCGCGTCGCACCGCAGAAGTATCTCGACTTCCACCAGACCCTGCTGCTCGGCCGTGGCGAGGCCAACAAGGCCAAGGCGCTCGAGGCCGCCGCCTCCGTCGGCATCGACCGCAAGAGGGTCGAGGCGGAGCTCTCCCACCCGGAGATCGCCGCGACCATCGAGGAATCCTACGCCCTCGCCAACGGCCTCGGCCTGACCGGCACCCCCTCCTACGTGGTCGGCGAGTCGATCGTGCCCGGCGCCATCGGCCATGACCGGCTGAAGCAGCGCATCGCCGAAGCCCGCTGCGGCCAGACGACCTGCTGATCACGATTCCCAGGAAGCCATGAGGCGTCCGGCCGGGCCCCCCGCCGGACGCCTTTTTCTTTGCCCGGACTGCCCGATGGCGCCGATCAGGCCATTTGCGCGGGCATGACCGCCGGCGGGGCGGGGTTGGTGTCCTTCAGGATCGTCCCCAGCGGCCGGACCAGGCTGCCGCCGACCGGAACGATCGCCCGCGGTTCGTCCAGGAACGGGATCGGGCGGCGGATGACGGGAACTCCCGCGCGTCGAAGATGTAATACTGCCGGTCCGTGTACCGTGCGACCAGGTGGCGGAACGCCGTCCTCCCCGCAGGCCCAGCGCGAAGGGGCTTTCCCTCCGGGGGGCGAGCGCCTATAAAGCGCGCCTCGGAGGATCGGGGCCCACCCCGGCCGGCCGCGAGTCGGGCGACCTCGTCGCCTCCGCTGGCCGCCGATCGGGCACCCGGGGACGCAGGGTCCCCGCGGCCGGGCACCACGGTGCCCGGGCGGGGGGATCGGCGGCCCGCCTCCCGGGCAGCGGCGCGGCTCCGCGCCCGCACGCCCTCGGCACCTCGCCCGAACCGGGAAGGCTCAGTCGATCCAACATGGCCAATTCCAAGAAACCGTTCGATACCGACCTGATCCGCGATCTGGCGATGCTGATCGCCGAGACGGACCTGACCGAGATCGAAGTCTCCCAGGGCGACCTGCGCATCCGGGTGGCTCGGAACGTCACTATCACGGCGCCGGTCCACGTGGCCGCGCCCCAGTCGGTCGCCGCGCCGGCCGTCGCGCAGCCCGCGCCCGTGCCCGCCGGCCTGGCGCCGAAGGCGGCGGCGGGCGAGCCCGACTACACCAGCCACCCCGGCCTGGTGAAGTCCCCCATGGTGGGCACGGCCTACCGCGCCTCAGAGCCCGGCTCGCCGCCCTTCGTCGAGATCGGCTCCAAGGTCCGTGAAGGCCAGACGCTGCTCATCGTCGAGGCGATGAAGACCATGAACCAGATCCCCGCCCCGCGCGCCGGCACGGTCACCGCCATCCTGTTCGACGACGCCTCCCCGATCGAATACGGCGAACCGCTCGTCGTGATCGAGTGAGCGAGGCGCGGATGTTCAACAAGATCCTGATCGCCAACCGCGGCGAGATCGCCCTCCGGGTGCTGCGCGCCTGCAAGGAGCTCGGCATCAAGACCGTCGCGGTGCACTCGACCGCCGATGCCGACGCCATGCACGTCCGCCTCGCCGACGAGAGCGTCTGCATCGGGCCGCCGCCGGCGCGGGAGAGCTACCTGAACATCCCCCAGCTCGTCGCCGCCTGCGAGATCACCGGCGCCGACGCGGTCCACCCCGGCTACGGCTTCCTGAGCGAGAACGCCCGCTTCGCCGAGATCGTCGAGGCGCACGGCGTGAAGTTCATCGGCCCCTCGGCCGAGCACATCCGCATCATGGGCGACAAGATCGAGGCCAAGCGCACGGCGGAGCGCCTCGGCATCCCGGTCGTTCCCGGCTCGGCCGGCGGGGTCGCCAACGAGCAGGAGGCGATCCGCGTCGCCGCCGAGATCGGCTATCCGGTCCTCATCAAGGCGGCGGCCGGCGGCGGCGGTCGCGGCATGAAGGTGGCGAAGACCGAGGACGACCTGCTGGACGCCTTCGCGACCGCCCGCGCCGAGGCCCGCAACGCCTTCGGCGACGACTCCGTCTACATCGAGAAGTATCTCGGCCGCCCGCGCCACATCGAGATCCAGGTGATGGGCGACGGCCAGGGCCACGCCATCCATCTCGGCGAGCGCGACTGCTCCCTGCAGCGCCGGCATCAGAAGATCTGGGAGGAGGCCGGGTCGCCCGCCCTCAACGCCGAGGAGCGCGACCGCATCGGAGGCGTCGTCGCCCGCGCCATTGCCGACCTCGGCTATGCCGGCGCCGGCACGATCGAGTTCCTGTACGAGGACGGCGAGTTCTACTTCATCGAGATGAACACGCGCCTGCAGGTGGAGCATCCGGTCACCGAGGCGGTCACGGGCATCGACCTCGTCAACGAGCAGATCCGCGTCGCCTCCGGGGCGGCGCTCTCGGTGCGCCAGGAGGACGTCAAGTTCAACGGCCACGCCATCGAGTGCCGCATCAACGCCGAAAACCCCGCGACCTTCGCACCCTCCCCCGGCAGGATCTCCTACTTTCATCCGCCGGGCGGCCTCGGCGTGCGGGTCGATTCCGGCGTCTACCAGGGCTACGCCATCCCGCCCTACTACGACAGCCTGATCGGCAAGCTGATCGTCCACGGCCGCAACCGCGTCGAGTGCATGATGCGCCTCAGGCGCTGCCTCGACGAGTTCGTCGTCGACGGCATCGACACGACCATTCCCCTTTTCCGCAAACTGGTCGACAATCAGGATATCGCGAACGGGATGTACGACATCCACTGGCTCGAGCGGTATCTCGCCACCAAGCCGTTCGAAGCCGACATTTGAGCGGGGCGGCGCATGGCCGGCCGTGAACGACACGTCGAGATCACCGCGGACGTGCTGCTGCGGGCCTATGCTGTCGGCATCTTCCCCATGGCCGAGTCCGCCGAGGACCCGGGCCTCTTCTGGGTCGAGCCGGAGCGGCGCGGGATCATCCCGCTCGATGGCTTCCGCCTGCCCCGGCGCCTCGCCCGCACCGTGCGCTCCGACCGCTTCGAGATCCGCTGCGACACGGACTTCCTGGCGGTGATCGACGGCTGCGCCGAGCCGGCCCCGGGGCGCCGCAAGACCTGGATCAACGCCCGCATCCGGCGCCTCTACCACGACCTCTTCAAGATGGGCCGGGCCCATACGGTCGAGGCCTGGTCGGGCGGCGCGCTCGTCGGCGGGCTCTACGGCGTCTCCATCGGCGGCGCCTTCTTCGGCGAGAGCATGTTCTCCCGCGAGACCGACGCCTCGAAGGTGAGCCTCGTCCACCTCGTCGCGCGGCTGAAGGCCGGCGGCTACCGCCTGCTCGACACCCAGTTCGTCACCGAACACCTCGCCACCTTCGGCGCCCTCGAGGTGTCCCGCCGCGAATACCAGCGCCTCTTGGAGAAGGCCCTGCCGATCGAGGCCGACTTCGCCGCCCTGCCCCTGACCGGCGTCACCGGCGCGACCGTCGTCGACCTGGTCAGCGCCCCAACCCCGCCGACCCCGAAATCGTGACTGCGCCGCGCGGCCGGACGGGCGTAGACTGGCCCGGTCGGAACGCGGGGAGCGGGCCGCCTCGGTCTCCGTCTCGCGCTCGACGAGGAGGACGGCCATGCACATCTCAGGGTCCAGCCAGTCCGGTTACGAGGTGACCGGCCTGTTCGGCGACGTCGACAGCTTCGAGACCGCCGCCGACAACCTGCTCTCCAGGGGTTTCGACCTCTCCGACCTCAGCGTCGAGGGCGCCCGCCGGCTCGTCCGGTCGGGCTTCGGCGAGGCCGCCCGCGTCGAGCCCTGCCGCCTGCCCTATATCCAGCGCGAGAGCCTCGGGGATGCCGAGGGGGGCATCCTCGGCGCGTCCGTGTATGTGCCGGCCATGCTGGGCGCCGTGGTGGTCGCCGCCACGGGCGGCACGGTGCTGGCGGCCGCGGGCGCCGCGGCCATCGCCGGCGGCCTCGGCGCCGCCCTGGGCACCGGCATCGCCTGGCGCATGGGCCACCGCCACCGCGCCCGCGTCGCCGACGACATCCGGCGCGGCGGGCTGAAGCTCTGCGTCGACGCCGCGTCGGCCGAGGCCGCTGCTTCCGCGCGCGCGGTCCTGGCCGAATGCGGCGCCACCGGCATCGTCCTGCGCGAACTCGAGCAGGAGCCCGAGGAGACGCCCGAGCAGCGCTTCGCGCCGGTCATCGAGCCGACCCGCCGGATCCCCTACTGAAGGCCGTCGCGGCCCCTGCCCGAGGCTTGCCCCTCCGTCCGCCTGCGGACGGAGGCGCAGTTCAGGCCGCCTTCGGCGCCAGGCTGAAGACGTTCACGGGCTCCTCCGCATAGCTCCGCTCGATCGAGCGGATGAAGGCGGCGGCCCGGTCGAGGTCCTTCACCAGCTCCTCGAGCTTCGGCACCTCGGCCTCGGTCGGCAGGCGGAGGCCGAGCACCTCCATGCGGGTCTTGAAGGGCAGTTCGGTCATGGTCGTGTCCTCGCGTGTGTGAAGGGACGGGTCAGGCGGCGAGCGCCTCGATGGTGGCGAAGGCGGGCCGGACGGCCCGATACTGGGTCGCGGTCTCGAAGGCGTCGCCGGCCTTGAGGGCGACATGGTCCTCGAAGGGCCGCGCCACGATCTGCAGCGACAGCGGCAGACCGGCCGCCGAGTAGCCCGAGCAGATCGAGTGGGCCGGGAATCCTGTCACGTTGAAGGGTCGCGTATAGGACGCCCCGAAGGAGAGCGGGCCGTCCGGATCGAACTTCGGCGCCACGTCGACGACCGTCGGCAGGATCATGACGTCGACCTCGCGCATCGCCGCGCTCATCTCGGCGACGAGCCGGGTCCGGTGCCGGAGCGCCGAGACGTGGTCGCTGGCCTTGACGAAGGCCCCGGCCATCAGCCGCCCGCGCCCGCTCGCCCCGTAGAGCTCCGGCGTCGCCTTCAACGTCTTGGCGTGGAACGCGAAAGCCTCCGCCCGCGAGATGAGCGAGCCCGCGGCGTTGTAGTGCTCCATCGGCGACAGGGTCACGTCCGACATCACGGCCCCGAGCGACTGGAAGACCGCGATGGCCGCCTCCACGGCCGCGCCCGTCTCCGCGCTCGGCAGTACGTCCTTCTCGAAGAAGTGCCGGATGACGCCGATCCTGAGGCCCTTCACGCCGGTGCCGATCGCGCCGGCGAAATCCGGCACGGGCACGTCGGCGCTGCCCGGATCGAGCGGGTCGTAGCCGGCGAGCACCTCCATCATCAGCGCGCAGTCCTCGCTGGTCCAGGCCATCGGGCCGCCGTGGTCCATGGTGAAGGAGAGCGGCAGGATCCCGCGCCGGCTGACGCGCCCGTAGGTCGGCTTCAGCCCCGCGATGCCGCACCAGGCGGCCGGGTTGCGGATGGAGCCGCCCGTGTCGGTGCCCATCGCCCCGGTGCAGAGTCCGGTGGCGACCGCCGCGCCGGAGCCGCTGGACGAACCGCCCGGCTGCCGCTCGAGGTCCCACGGATTGCGCGCCGGCGGCCAGGGCAGGTCGAAGGACGGCCCGCCGATGGCGAATTCCATCGTCGACAGCTTGCCGATCATGATCGCGCCGGCCGCCTTCAGGAGCTGCACCGTGCGCGCGTCCTCGGCCGGGACGTGGTCGCGGTAGAGCGCCGAATGCCCGGTCGTCGCGATGCCGGCCGTGTTGTAGATGTCCTTGAGCCCGATCGGGATGCCGTGCAGCGGCCCCTTCCAGCCCCCCGCCGCGATCTCCGCTTCGGCCTTCTTGGCCTCCGCGAGCGCGCTCTCGGCGAGGACCAGGATGAAGGCGTTGAGCTTCGGGTCGAGCGCCTCGATCCGTGCAAGGTAGGCCTTGGTGAGCTCGACGGGCGACAGCTTGCGGACGCGGATCAGCCGGGCGGCCTCCGCGATGGTGAGGAAATGCAGGTCGGTCATGGGTCGGGTCCTCGGCGGCGCGGCGGTCACTCGGCCGCGATCGCCGCGGGCGCGGCGGTCGCGAAGGCGGGACGGAGGGAGCGGAAGTCGGTGGCCTTCTCGTAGGCGTCGCCGGCCTTGAGGACGAGGGCGTCCTCGAAGGGCCGGCCGGCGATCTGCAGCGACAGCGGCAGCCCGGCCTTGGAGAAGCCGTTGCAGACCGACAGGGCCGGACTGCCCGTGACGTTGAAGACGGCCGTGAAGATCGGCCCGCGGATCACCGCGTCCTCGAAGGTCGGCGCCGGCCGATGCCAGCCGGGCGTGACCACCAGGTCGACCTTGCCGAGCACCGCGGCCATCTCGGCGACGAGCCGCCCGCGATGCCGCATGGCGTTGACGTAGACGTCGGCGTCCAGGAACGCCCCAGCCATGATCCGCCGTCGCGTGATCTCGCCGTAGAGCTCCGGTGTCTTGGTGATCCAGCGCTCGTGGATCGCGAAGGCCTCGGCGCGCGAGATGAGATTGCAGGTGTCGGCATAGTGCTGGAGCGGCGAGACCGTCACGGTCTCGACCGTCGCCCCGAGCCCCTTCAGGACGTCGAGCGAGGCGTCGAAGGCGGCGACCATCTCCGGGTCGGTCTCGAGGTCGGTCTCGAAGAAATGCCGGATGGCGCCGATCTTCAGGCCCTTCAGGCCGCCGCCGAGCGCCCCGGCGAAATCCGGCAAGGGCACCTTCGCGCTCGCCGGGTCGAGCGGGTCGTGGCCGGCCAGGGCCTGCATCATCAGCGCGCAATCCTCGGCGGTCCAGCACATCGGGCCGCCGTGATCGAGGCTGAAGGAGAGCGGCAGGATGCCCCGCCGGCTGACGAGCCCGTAGGTCGGCTTGTGCCCGGCGATGCCGCACATCGCCGCCGGCCAGCGGATCGAGCCGCCCGTGTCGGTGCCCATGGACCCTGTGCACAGGCCGGCCGCGATCGCCGCGCCCGAGCCGGACGAGGAGCCGCCCGGGATGTGGTCGAGGTTCCACGGGTTGCGCGCCGGTGGCCACGGCAGGTCGAAGCAGGGGCCGCCCGTGGCGAACTCGTGGGTGGCGAGCTTGCCCAGGATGACGGCGCCCGCCGCCCTGAGCTTGGCGACCGTGACGGCGTCCTCGGACGGCACATGGTCCTTGAAGAGCGCCGAGTGCCCCGTCGTGGCGACGCCGGCCGTGTTGTAGATGTCCTTGAGGCCGATCGGAATGCCGTGCAGAGGCCCTTTCCAGCCGCCCGCCGCGATCTCGGCCTCCGCCTTGGCGGCCTCGGCCAGGGCGCTCTCCTCCATCAACAGGATGAAGGCGTTGAGCTTGCCGTCGAGGCGCTTGACGCGCTCGATGAAGACCTTGGTCAGGTCGACGGGCGACAGCTTGCGCGCTTGGATGAGCGCGGAAGCCTCGGCGATGGTCAGGAAGGCGAGGTCGGTCATGGCGGGCTCCAGGCGAATGCCGGCCGACGCCCCTCCGGGCCCGAGCGATTGTGTACAACAAATCCGCTCGGCACCCCGAAGAATGCGATCGGCCGGCCTTGCGGCGGCGAACGATCCGACCCTTCGATCGCAAGCTCCATGCCAAGCCACCCCATCCGGCGCGGCACGCGGGCAGACGGGACGCTTCCGGACTGAACGAATTGGATTATTTCAGGAGATCAGGCCGCAGCCTGACGCCCGCCGACAATGCGATGCCGCCGCGGCCCGGGACCAGGCGACGCCCTCATTGTATCCAAAATGACTGCCGGATAGACAACTGCCCGCCAAACGGCCAGCGCTACTGCTTCGCCGCGGTCGCCTCGCCCGACTGCGCGCGGCACTCGGTCAGCCAGATGTCGTAGACCGGGTGCTCGACCGCGTGCAGGCCGGGGCTGTCGGCGAACATCCAGCCCGTGAAGATCCGCCGGATCTTGTTGTCGAGGGTGATCTCGTCGACCTCGACGAAGGAGGTCGTGAGCGGCGCGATGGTGGAGGGCCGGGCGTAGCAGACCCTCGGCGTGACCTGCAGGGCCCCGAATTGCACCGTCTCGCCGATCGCCACGTCGAAGGCGATGATCCGCCCGGTGATCTTGTCGAGCCCCGAGAAGGTCGCGAAGGGCTGCGAGATCTTCGTGCCGTCCTCGGGCGAGGGCGGCGGCGGCACCGGGGCCTTCTTCGATTGCGCGCCCGCCGGCCCGGCCGCCGCGGCGAGAAGGATGGCCGCCGCCGCCAGCTTCGCAAACCTGCCCATCATCATGCCGCCGTCCGTCCGATTCCCGCGCGCTCGCCGGGCGCGCGCATTTAGCACGCGGTCTAGAGGGCCGAAAAGGCGAGATTCGGGCGGCAGTCGCCCTGAGCTCTCCCGTTCCGGCAGGCGGTCGTTAACCCTGACGCCGAATTCACCATGACCGTTGAGCCGCCCTTCATGCGCGCCGCGCTGTCCTGGCCCGGTCGCGACCGCGGTCCGCCAGGGGGGCTGGCCGTCCGAGTCGCGGCCCCGCCGACGGTCATGAAAATCCTCGCCGCCCTGCCCCTTCTCGGCCTGATCCTCGCGGCCTGCTCGGAAGGCGCCGCCGTGCCCGCCGACCCCACGGGCCGCCGCGGCCGCGACGCCGAACCCTTCCCGCTCGCCGGCCGCTGGGTCTGGGCATCCGGCGCCCGCGGCATGCCGACCGGCGACGTCGGATGCGACGCCGGCGCGTGGCGCCTGTCGGTTCGCCCCTCGGCCATCGACATGGAACGCGGCGCCTGGCGCACCGCCCTGCTCGCCATCCAGGACTGGCGCTCCGACGCCCCCGGCCAGCTCCGCCTCTCGATCCTGGACAACGGCCCTCAGGGCCGCCGCCGCGCCGTGCTCCACCTCGCGGTCGAGCCGACCGGCTTCGTCCGTCTCGCGGCCGTCACGGACGAGCGCGATGCTGCCGTCCCGGGCGAGCGCTGGGCGGGCCTCTTCCCGCTGATCCGCTGCGCCGACGAGGCGACCGACCTGCGCGCCGCCCTGCGCGGCACGGTCCTGTCCGATGGCCGGAGCCTGCGATGAACCCAGACGCGCCCCGCCCTCACGCCCGCAACCTCGAAGGCGGCGACGCCTGGATCACGGTGGTCGACCGCGAGGGCCGCATGCATTGCCTGCGTCTCGTCACCGACCGCCGCCCCGCCGGCCTGAAGCGCATCCGCCCGCTCACCCTGATGGGCCCGGACGCCCCGCGAGCCGTGACCTTCACCATCCAGTGACCGCGCGCCCGGAGGCGGTCGGCCGCTCGAGGTCGGTCGCAGGGCGTCCTGGAACGCGAAACGCCGCCCCGTGGGCGGCGTGAAACTTTTCGCGGACGCGGGCGGCGCTGCGGGGACGCGGGGCGCCCCCTCCCCTCAATCGGGCTGCCAGGCCTGGTAGTCGCCGGTGGCGCGCGGCCGACGGCCCTCGCTCAGGATCGATCCCTTCGGCCGGTAGGCGTTTGCGGTGCCGGTTTGGTTCGGCCGGTGCGGCTCTTCCCAGGCCCGCGGCCGGTAGCCGTCGCGGGTCGGCGGCACGTCCGTGCGGTGGTGCATCCAGCTGTACCAGCCCGGCGGGATGCGCGACGCCTCCGCGGGACCGTTGTAGATCACCCAGCGCCGCTCGAAGCCGAGGGTCGGGTCGATGACGCCGCCCCGGGTGCGGTAGTAGGCGTTGCCGGACTCGTCGTGCCCGACCAGTTCGCCGTGGCGGCGCGTGTGCACGTCGGTGCCGATCGTGCTGCCCTGCCACCAGGTGAGGATCTTCAGGAGCCATTCCATCGCGGCGCACCCTTCTTGACGGCGCCGTTATGGCCTCTCGGAGCCGCCCTGTCCAGTCGACGGAGGGCGGATTCCGCGCTTCACGGCGGCGAAGCCCGACCGCCCCGCCGGCGCCGGTTCGGGCTCCGCGCCGTAGACCTCGGTCGGGATGCGGATCGGCACCGGGTTCGGCAGGAAGGGCATGTCGGAACCGCGTTCGGGCGACCCGTCCGGCCGGTCGAGCACGAGGTCCGACGGGTCCTGCCGGAGACCCCGGATCTCCGCCCAGCGCCCGTGCTGCGCCCGCAGCACCGAGCCGGCGTCCTCGAGCCGATAGAAGCCGCTGTCCGCGTCGACCTCGAAGCGGCGCCCGTCCGCCAGGATCGCGGCGATCCGCGTCATCAGGGTGGCGGGCGACAGCGGCTTGACGAGGACGCTGTGGATGCCGAGCCGCACCGCCCGTTCGATCAGGGCCCGGGTCGGCGACGCCGTGATCATCACGACCGGCACCGTCGCGAGGGCCCCGGAGGAGGGCCGCCGCATCGCCTTGACGAGGGTGAGCCCGCTGGTCGGCGCCATGCGCCAATCCGCGATCACCAGGTCGGGCGGGTCGACCGCCATGGCGATGAGCGCCTCGCGCGCCGAATCGAAGGCGCGCACCCGGGCCACATGCGCCCCGAGCAGGATGGAGCGGAGGATGGACTGCATCGGCCGGTGGTCGTCGACCACCGCCACGTCGAGCGATTCGAGCGGGACCCCATAGGCCCTGTGATGCCGCATGCGACGCTCGCTCCCCCGCGGCCCGGGCCCGCCCTGGGCGTTTCCCGTGCCTGCCCGCGCCCGCTGGCGCATGTCGGTAGAATGCCACGCCGGCGCTTAAGGGCGGGTTCGGCGGGTGTTGCTGATTTGCAGCGATCTTTATCGTTTGGAGGGCCCGCGTGGGGCCGCGCGGACGGCCGGGGCCGCACCGCACCGCGGTAAGCCGTGGGATTCCGCGAAGTCCCGGAGTTCTACCCGTTATCCCCAACATCTATGGAGGCACGGCCCCGCGGCCCCCCAATCCTTGACCGGTTTTCCAGACTCGGACTAGCCTTCGTGTCGTCGGGCCTGCCCCGGCTCCCGTGCCGCCGAAGGCGGCCGCGTTCCCGCACAGTCCTGTCATGGCCGAGCGTCGGGCCCCTGGAAGGGGTGCCCGCCGGGCGACTTTTCGCGCCCCGGCCGGGATCATGAAGGAACTGTGAAGAACGGGGTGCGTTAACACTATATTTAGTGGCGAGGTCGAGCCTTCGGCACTACATATACCGGCAGCTGGGGATTCGGGGGCCAACCCGGCCGAGGCTGTCGCCGGACCGCAGCGGAAGAAGCGGCCGGCAGGGGGCGTTGCAGAGTTTGGGTCTGAGCCGGGCGGTCACCCGGTTTCAATGATAGGATCGGGGCGGAGATCGCCTGGTCCGTGGCTTGGGGGTCGAACCACATGCGCATCGAGCGGCGCTTCACGACGGCGGGCCAGTCGCCGTACGCAGCGATCGAATTCCGGACTACCACGAGCGAGATCCGCAACCCGGACGGCTCGATCGTCTTCAAGCTCGACGGCATCGAGGTGCCGGCGCAGTGGAGCCAGGTCGCGGCCGACATCCTGGCCCAGAAGTATTTCCGCAAGGCCGGCGTGCCGAAGGTGCTGAAGCGCGTCGAGGAGGAGACCGTCCCCTCCTGGCTGTGGCGCTCGGTGCCCGACGAGGCGGCCCTCGCCGGTCTCTCCGCGTCCGAGCGGACGGGCTCCGAGACCGACGCCCGCCAGGTCTTCGACCGGCTCGCCGGCACCTGGACTTACTGGGGCTGGAAGGGCGGCTACTTCGACAACGAGTCCGACGCCCGCGCCTTCTTCGACGAGCTCTGCTACATGCTGGCCAAGCAGCTCGTCGCCCCCAACAGCCCGCAGTGGTTCAACACCGGCCTGCACTGGGCCTACGGCATCGACGGCCCGAGCCAGGGCCACTTCTACGTCGACTACCGGACCGGCAAGCTGACCCGCTCCGAGAGCGCCTATGAGCATCCCCAGCCGCATGCCTGCTTCATCCAGTCCGTCGACGACGACCTCGTCAACGAGAACGGCATCATGGACCTGTGGGTCCGCGAGGCGCGGCTCTTCAAGTACGGCTCGGGCACCGGCTCTAACTTCTCGAAGCTCCGCGGCGAGGGCGAGCGTCTCTCCGGCGGCGGCCGCTCCTCCGGCCTGATGAGCTTCCTGAAGATCGGCGACCGCGCCGCGGGCGCCATCAAGTCGGGCGGCACGACCCGCCGCGCCGCCAAGATGGTGGTCGTCGACATCGACCATCCGGACATCGAGGACTACATCAACTGGAAGGTGCGCGAGGAGCAGAAGGTCGCCGCCCTGGTGACGGGCTCCAAGGTCGTCTCCCGGCACCTCTCCGCCATCATGAAGGCCTGCGTGAACTGCGAGGGCTCGGGCGAGGACTGCTTCGACCCCGCCAAGAACACGGCCCTGAAGCGCGAGATCCGCGCCGCCAAGAAGTCGATGGTTCCGGAGAACTACATCAAGCGGGTGATCCAGTTCGCCCGCCAGGGCTACAAGGACATCGAGTTCCCGGTCTACGACACCGACTGGGATTCCGAGGCCTACCTGACCGTCTCCGGCCAGAATTCCAACAACTCGGTGCGCGTCACCGACGAGTTCCTGCGCGCCGTCGAGCAGGACGGCAAGTGGGACCTGACCTGGCGCCAGACCGGCAAGGTGAAGAAGACGCTCCGCGCCCGCGAGCTGTGGGAGAGCGTCGGCTACGCCGCCTGGGCCTCCGCCGACCCGGGCATCCAGTTCCACACCACCATCAACGACTGGCACACCTGCCCGGCCTCCGGCCCGATCGTCGCCTCGAACCCGTGCTCCGAGTACATGTTCCTGGACGACACGGCCTGCAACCTGGCCTCGGTCAACCTGCTCCCCTACCGCAAGGCCGACGGCAGCTTCGACGTCGAGGCCTACGTCCACACCTGCCGGCTGTGGACCGTCGTCCTCGAGATCTCGGTCCTGATGGCGCAGTTCCCGTCGAAGTCGATCGCGGAGCTCTCCTACCGCTTCCGCACCCTCGGCCTCGGCTACGCCAACATCGGCGGCCTGCTGATGTCGTCCGGCATCGCCTACGACAGCCCCGAGGGCCGCGCCATCTGCGGCGCCCTGTCGGCCGTCATGACCGGCGTCGCCTACGCCACCTCCGCCGAGATGGCCAAGGAGCTCGGCCCCTTCCCGGCCTATGCCGACAACGCCGCCGACATGCTGCGCGTCATCCGCAACCACGCCCGCGCCGCCAAGGGCAGCCATGAGGGCTACGAGAAGCTCTCCACCCTCCCCGTGCCCCTCGACCACGGCGCCTGCCCGGACCGGGCCCTCGTCGACGCCGCCGTCAAGGCCTGGGACGACGCGCTCGCGCTCGGCACGAAGTTCGGCTACCGCAACGCCCAGGTCACCGTGATCGCGCCGACCGGCACGATCGGCCTCGTCATGGACTGCGACACGACCGGCATCGAGCCCGACTTCGCGCTCGTGAAGTTCAAGAAGCTGGCCGGCGGCGGCTACTTCAAGATCATCAACCAGTCCGTCCCGCAGGCGCTCAGGACCCTCGGCTACCGCGAGAGCGAGATCGCCGAGATCGAGGCCTACGCGGTCGGCCACGGCTCGCTGGCGCAGGCTCCGGGCGTCAACCCGGCCTCGCTCAAGGCGCGCGGCTTCACCGACGAGGCGATCGAGAAGATCCAGGGCGGCCTGAAGTCCGCCTTCGACATCAAGTTCGCCTTCAACAAGTGGACCCTCGGCGAGGACTTCTGCACCCGCGTGCTCGGCTTCTCGGCCGAGGACCTCGCGAGCCCGTCCTTCGACATGCTGACCGCGCTCGGCTATTCCAAGGCGGACATCGAGGCGGCCAACATCCACGTCTGCGGCGCCATGACGGTGGAGGGCGCCCCGCACCTGAAGGCCGAGCACCTGCCCGTCTTCGACTGCGCCAACCCCTGCGGCCGCACGGGCAAGCGCTTCCTCTCGGTGGAGAGCCACATCCGCATGATGGCGGCGGCGCAGCCCTTCATCACCGGGGCGATCTCCAAGACCATCAACATGCCGAACGACGCCACCGTCGAGGACGCCAAGAACGCCTACATGCTGTCCTGGCGCCTGGCCCTCAAGGCCAACGCCCTCTACCGCGACGGCTCCAAGCTCTCCCAGCCGCTCAACAGCCAGCTCCTCGCCGACGACGAGGACGAGGCCGAGGACGTGGTCGAGCAGATCGTCGCCCAGCCGGCGACGACCCGGGCCGCCATCGCGGCCGAGCGGATCGTCGAGCGCATCATCGAGCGGGCGATCCGCGAGCGCGAGAAGCTGCCGAACCGCCGCAAGGGCTACACCCAGAAGGCGATCGTCGGCGGCCACAAGGTCTACCTGCGCACCGGCGAATACGACGACGGCCGCCTCGGCGAGATCTTCATCGACATGCACAAGGAAGGCGCCGCCTTCCGGTCGCTGATGAACAACTTCGCCATCGCGGTCTCGCTCGGCCTGCAATACGGCGTGCCGCTCGAGGAATATGTCGACGCCTTCACGTTCACCCGCTTCGAGCCCGCCGGCATGGTCCAGGGCAACGAGGCGATCAAGAACGCGACGTCGATCCTCGACTACGTCTTCCGCGAGCTCGCCGTCTCCTACCTGTCGCGGCACGACCTCGCCCATGTCCGCCCCGAGGACATCGGCTCGACCGCCATGGGCTCCGGCGTCGGCGAGGGCGTCTCCAAGCCCCAGCCCGGCCCCGAGGCGGTGGTCTCCCGCGGCCTCGTCCGCGGCAAGGTGCAGGAGCGCCTGAAGGTCGTCGACGGCGCCGCCCGCGGCTCCGGCTCCAACGTCGCCCCCACCGCCTCCTCCCAGGCCGTGGTCACCGCCTTCGCGGGCGTCTTCGGCGCCACCGCCCTCAAGGCCGGCTCCGTCGCCGAAGCCAGACCCGCCGCCCTCGGCCAAACCGAAGACCGTCCCCAGGCAGTCCTCGGCGCCAAGATCGCCGAAGCCCGCATGAAGGGCTATGAAGGCGAAGCCTGCCAGGAATGCGGGAACTTCACGATGGTGCGGAACGGGACGTGCCTGAAGTGCGACACCTGCGGGTCGACGAGCGGGTGTTCGTGATGTGAGTCGGCTGATGATTACGCCGCAAAGATGACGGCAGTTTTGGCTCTGCCTTCACATTGACAAAGAGCTCGCCCGGTGGGAAGCCGCCGGGCGAGCAACCAAGTTGAGGTCAGTTACTAATGCCGTGCCTCGGGTTCAGCATCCAAAAGGGTGAGCTTCACTACTGCGTGCTGGACGGCTCCCGTGCATCACCGGTTTACGTCGATCACGGCATGCACCGCTTCGTCCCGGCGCAGCCCCGGACTGCGTTGGCGAACTTTTTTAAGCAGACGTTCCGCGAGGTGATAGACCACGTCCGGCCGACAAGGCTCGCTTACCGCCTGTCGCTCGATCCGAAGAAGGCTGAACAGTTCGCCTACCTTGCCTTTCCGTTCGGTATACTGAACCTGATCGCCTACGAGGCGGAGCTACCGATCGACGAATACATGCTCCAATCCTTCACGAAGCGCGCCCTGGACTTCCCGGGCGACAAGCATGCGGCCTGCGACGCGAAGATCGCTGGCTTCCCGGGCTCTGCGAAAAAGGAAACTCGGTCGGCTGCTTTGGCGGCGTGGATGGCCCTCTGATGCCGGCCATCATGCCGCTTGGCCTTCAGCCAGGTACGGTGCTCCTGAACAAGTATGAGGTGATCCGGATTCTCGGCAGCGGCTACTTTGGGGAGGTGTACCACGTCCGGAACCGAAGCCTCGGGCACGAGGCCGCACTGAAGATCGTTCAGATCACGGACCCGGTCAGCCATCGGGCGCACATCGAGGCGCAGGCCCAGCATCTCTGCAACCACGATCACGTGGTGAAGATCTACACAGCGGACATCCTCAACGGGGCAGTCCTGATCGAGATGGAGTACATCGACGGCGGTTCACTCGGTGACCGACTGTCCCGGGAGTTCGTTCCCGTCGTCGACTCGATCACGTGCGTCAAGCAGATCCTGTTCGCGCTCGAGCATGCGCACAATCGGGACATCATCCACCGCGACGTGAAGCCCGCGAACATCATGTTGGCGGGGGCTAACGCCAAGCTCTCGGATTTCGGGACCATCATCCAGCCCAGTACCGGGGTCAGTGTCACCAACCTGTTCTATCAAGCGCACGCTTCACCAGAGGCCTTCAATAACCAGGCCTTCAGCTCAAGGTCGGACGTCTTCGGGGCCGGGATGACGCTTCTGCGGGCGGCGAACAACATCCCGGATATAGGGCGGTTCCTGTCGGGTCCGGGCAGTCGCCAGCACATTGCGAACGGGACGCTACCCCACGCGATCGGGTACGAGGCGTACTTACCTAGCCGCCTTAAGCGCGTTCTTAAGAGGGCGCTACACCCTAACCCCGACGAGCGGTATCCCGACGCAAGGACGTTCCGGCAGGAACTCGAGAGGCTGAGTCCGGAGCGTCGTTGGGTCCGCCAAGCCGATCGGACATGGATCTGCACCTGTGCCAACGGCAGGGAAGAGCGGATCGTGTACCTGGGCGGCGGACGGCATCGCGTCGAACGCACCATCGGCGGCCGTCGCCGCCAGCCGGACTGCCGCGACTTCCGGAACGAAGCCGAAGCGCGCAAGTACATGGACGGGCTCGTCGCGAACACCACTCTCGCCACAGCCGCCGCTTCCACCAGGCAGCGCTGAGAGCCAGCCACTCGGTCCGAACGCCGCAATCGGCGCCACCGGAATGACACCCGTGGGAAGGCCGGGACCGGACCGCACGGCCCCACTCGATGGGCCGGATGCCCGACCGGTCCTGGCCGGTTCGGCTACTTTCTCCGCCCTCCGAATGCATCGGCGAGCGGGCACACCCCTGGACCGATGAACTGCCGCGCAGCCGGCACCGCCAACGGTTCCCGGCGCGACGCCCGGGACGACACCCATGGGACGGCCCAGGACGAGACCGGCTCGCGAGGGCGGGGCGAGGCCGCCGGCAAGCCGCGCGGCCCCTGCACCCCTTCCCCGCCCCCCGTCAAATCACCACAGCCCCCACGCTCGCCCCGCCGCACACGTACAGCACCTGCCCCGTCACGAACCCTGCCTCACGCCCGGCGAAGAACATCACCGCGTGGGCGACGTCGTCGGAGCGGCCGAGGCGTTTGACCGGGATGGCTTCGGCGAGCTTGCGTTCGCGCTCGCTGCCCGGCTCGATCACGTCCTGGAACATGGCGGTGTCCTGGATCGGCCCGGGGGCGACCACGTTGACGGTGATGCCGGCAGGGCCGAGTTCCAGCGCCCAGGTGCGCGCCATGACGATCATGCCGGCCTTGGTGGCCGAATAGGCAGCATACGCCGCGCGATCCCCGCGCCGATGCCGGAACTCGCGCCCGTCACGATCGCGACGCCCTCCCCGCCCAGCTTGGCGTCGGGATCCGGTCGCGCGTTGACGAGGCCGTCGGACCGGTCGCCGCCGGCGGGCGGCATCGCCTTGACCGGCGCGCCGGGCCTCCGGCTCGGCAGCGGCCCCCGTTCGGGCGGGGCAGCCCGCTCTCCCGGATGATCGGCGTCCGGGCAATCGAGGGCGGTCACCGGGAGGTCGAGCGGGTCCCTCAGGCGTGTGGGTCGGCCAGGATGCTGTCGACCGTCGCGAGCGCCCCGTCGAGGGCCTTGCCCTCCTCGTCCATCAGCGCCGCCTGCTTCAGCCGCCGGACCCAGTCGGCGGCGTCCGGCCGGCCGGCGAGCTTCGGGACGGCCGCCAGCACCCGGTCGAACTTCGACGTCCCCCGGGCATGGGTGTCCGAGTAGCCCTTGACGAGCCGCCGGCACGCCAGGACCTCGAGCGCCAGCGCCGGGTCGGTCGCGAGATGCCGCTCGGCCGTCGCCAGCCACGCCTCCATGTGGGCCATCTCGCGCCCGTGGCGGAGCGCGCCGAGCCGGTGGCGCTTCAGGCCGGCGAGGACGTAGAGCGGCAGGAACCAGAGCACCGTGCCGGTCCGCACCCGCCGGCCCCGGTTCACCACCCGGTCGAGGGCGCGGAAGAGGCCCGGCCGGGCCTCGATCCAGGCGCCGAGCCGCGCCGGAAGCGCGCCGCAGACCTCCTCCATGCGCGGATTCATGAACTCGGTCGTGGTGACGATCTGGTCGTCCGCGGCGGCGACCTCCCGGCGGATGCGGTCGAAGCGGCTCGCCCGGATCTTCAGGTCCGCGACCCGGTAGACGTCGTCATACGCCATCGCGACCGCGATCTGCTTGGCGGCCTCGCCGGCGATCGCGTCGGCATGGCCCGAGCCCGCCGGCAGGCGGCCGAGGAACGCCGCCAGACGGGCGAGATACGCGCCCGCATAGGCCGCGTCCTGCCACTCGACGAGGCGCTTCACCCCGGCATAGGCCATGCCTTGCGCGGCCGCCGGGATCTCGCCGCGGATGCGGGCGAGAAGGCGGTCGAGCTCCGGATGCCCGGCGCTCGCCGGCAGGTCGGGGATCGTCTTCGGCGGCACCCGCGCGGGCGTCTCGGGGACGGGCTGCCGCGCGGCCCGCTCGAAGGCGGCCGCGAAGGCGCGCAGGCTCCCCTCCACGCCGACGCCGCCCGCCCGCACCGCGGCCTCGAAGGCCTCGCGCGCGAAGGGCAGCGCGCCGGAGGCCGCCAGGGCGCCGAAGAGCGTCGCCGAGATGACGGACCCGTTCCGCTCCGCGAGGCCCGCCATGTCGAAGGCGATCGTCCGCT
Organism: Prosthecomicrobium sp. N25; assembly: GCF_037203705.1. Classification (NCBI taxonomy): domain Bacteria; kingdom Pseudomonadati; phylum Pseudomonadota; class Alphaproteobacteria; order Hyphomicrobiales; family Kaistiaceae; genus Prosthecomicrobium; species Prosthecomicrobium sp. N25. Next base: position 370,266 of record NZ_JBBCAT010000004.1, on the reverse strand, counting down.
TCGCCGCGATGCCGAGCGCCTCGGTGACGACCGCCGGGTCGCCGATGCCGTCGCCCGGCTTCTCCTTCTCGCCGACCGCGAAGGAGCGGTGCGTGGAGGCGACGAAGGTCGTCCTCGACGGGGTGACGAGCCCGCGCAGGATCGCCCGGCCGCCCTCCATCCACTCGGCGGCGACCACCACGTCGACGTCGCCGGGCGTCGGCATCAGCGAGAGCACCGGGCGCGCCTCGCCGCGGGCCCGGATCATCTCGATGTAGTAGATGGTGGCGCCGGTGCGCTGGGCGACGCCCGGCACCGAGGTCGACTGGGCCACCCAGCCGTTGCCCTCCGCGAGCGCGACGATCCAGTCGGCCAGCACGCCGCCGCCCTGCCCGCCCATGGCCAGGATGGCGATCGCCAGCGGCTTGTCGTCGGACAGGAGCGGCTGTCCGGCGCCGAGCGGTTGGGGGCTCGCGTTCATGGCCGGGCGCTCACGACGGGAAGGCCAGGCGGCGGCGATCGTGCCGGCGCTGCAGGAAGCCGATGACGGCGCCGCGGATTCGCGCCGCCAGCCGGTCGAAGCCGTTGGGGTTCTGGATGATGTCGGCCCGGTAGAAGGACGGGCAAAGCACCGCCGCCTCCGAGACCTCGCCGCAATTGCCGCAGCCCACGCAGGAATTGTCGATGGCCGCCACCGGATCGTCCTTCAGCGGATCGTCCGTGTGCTTCACCGACAGCGACGGGCAGCCCGACAGGCGGATGCAGGCATGGTCGCCCGTGCAGACGTCCTCGTCCACGCCGAAGCGCTCGCGCACCACCCGCTCGCCGCGCTTCACCGCCGCCGCGGTCAGCGGCCGGATGCGGCGCTGCTTGTTCAGCATGCATTCGGAGGAGGCCACGATGACCTTCGGACCCTTCGCCTTGCTGGTCAGCGCCTCCTTCAGGGTATCGCGAAGCCGGGCGACGTCGTAGGTGCGGTCGATCTGCCGGACCCAGGTGGCGCCGACCCCCTTCACCGCCTTGACGATGGAATTGTTGGTCTGCCGGATCCGGTTGAGGGCGCGCGACGACATGATGTCCTGCCCGCCGGTCGCCGCCGAGTAGTGGTTGTCGACCACCAGGATGACGCCGTCCGACTTGTTGAAGACGGCGTTGCCGATGCCGGAGTTGAGGCCGTTGTGCCAGAAGCCGCCGTCGCCCATGACGGCGATCGAGCGCCTGTCCGCCGCCACGTTGAAGGCCGAGGCCGAGGCCGGGCCGAGGCCGTAGCCCATGGTGGTCGCGCCGATGTTGAAGGGCGGCAGGATGGAGAAGAGGTGGCAGCCGATGTCGGCGGCGATGTGGTGGGGCCCGAGTTCCTTCTCGACCAGCTTCATGGCGGCAAAGATCGGTCGTTCCGGACATCCGGTGCAGAAGCCGGCCGGCCGCGGCGGCACCACCTGCGCCAGCGCCTTGACCTTCGGGTCGGCGAGGATCGGCCGCGGATCGGGCACCGGCGGGCGGTTGCCGAGGAGGTCGGCCGCGTGCTTCTCGAAGAAGGCCGTCAGGCTGTCGAGCATCACGGTCGCGGTCAGCTCGCCGGCGACCGGGAAGACGCCCTTGCCCTCGATGCGCGTCGGCACGTCGGCCTTGCGCAAGATGTTGGCCAGCGCCTGTTCCAGATACTCCGGCGCCCCCTCCTCCACCATCAGCACCGCCCGCTTGCCGCGGCAGAAGCCGGCGAGCTCGTCGTCGACCAGCGGATAGGTGACGTTCAGCACGTGGAGAGGCACGCGCGTGTTGCCCCACACGTCGGCCAGGCCGAGCGCGGTCAGGGCACGGATCACGCCGTTGTACATGCCGCCCTGCATCACGATCCCGACGTCGGCGAGCCCGTCCCCGAAGGTCTCGTTGAGCTTGCGCGAGCGGATGAACTCGATCGCCGCCGGCCAGCGCTTGGTGACCTTCTCCTGCTCGTGCAGGAACGAGGCGGGCGGCAGCACGATGCGGTTCGTGTCGCGCACCGGGTTCTCGACCGCGTCCCTGACGGTGAAGGCCGGACGGCGGTTGTCCTTCGCCACGAAGGAGCCGTGGACATGGCAGCAGCGGATCCGCACCTCGAGCATGACGGGCGTGTTGGTCGCCTCGGAGAGCTCGAAGCCGTCCTCCACCGCCTTGACGATCGACGGCAGGTTGGGCCGCGGGTCCAGTAGCCAGATCTGCGACTTCATCGCGAAGGCGTGGCTGCGCTCCTGCATGATCGAGGAGCCCTCGCCGTAGTCCTCGCCGACGATGATGAGAGCCCCGCCCGTCACCCCGCCGGAGGCGAGGTTGGCGAGCGCATCGGAGGCCACGTTGGTGCCGACCGTCGACTTCCAGGTGACCGCGCCGCGGATCGGGTACATCACCGACGCCGCCAGCGTCGCCGCCGCCGTCGCCTCGCTGGCACTCGACTCGAAGTGGACGCCGAGGTCGGACAGGATGTCCTGGGCGTCGTTGAGGACGTCCATCAGGTGCGAGATCGGCGAGCCCTGGTAGCCGGCCACGTAGCCGACGCCGCACTGGAGCAGCGCCTTGGTGATCGCCAGGATGCCCTCGCCGCGGAAGATCTGGCCCTCGCCGAGCTTCAGGTCCTCGACTTCGCGGGCAAAGGAACGCTCGGCCATCGCACGCCTCCCCAGGATCTTTGCAAGAACATATTTAAAGCTTCAAACAGTGTCAAACTGGAGACCACCCGTTTGCGAGGCCCGTGTTCGCGCGCTGCCTTGATCGACGAGCCGGGGACGAGCCCCAGATTTTCTAGGATCAGCGGCGAGAAATGGTCGTTTGTGACGGGATCTCCCGGCGCTTAATCCTGCCGGCGCCAAAGGAGAACACGCCCATGATCACACGACGTCAGGCCTGCCTCGGGATCGTCTTCACCGTTTCCGCCGCCCCCCGCCTGTCCGGACCCGCCCGGGCCGCCGGTCCGCGCGGCCTCGCCGACCTGCCCGCCGCCTTCGCCCGCATCGAGACCGCCGCGCGGGCGCGCCTCGGCGTTACCGTGGTCGACACCGGCACCGGCGCCGGCGCCGCGTACCGGGGCGACGAGCGCTTCCCGCTCTGCAGCACCTTCAAGGCGCTGGCCGCCGCGGCCGTCCTGAAACGCGTCGACGAGGGCCGCGAGGACCTCGCCCGCCGCGTCGTCTACGGCGCCGACGACCTCGTCACCTACTCGCCCGGGACCGAGCGCCATGTCGGCGCGCCCGGCCTGTCGCTCGCCGAGATCGCCGAAGCCGCCGTCACCCTCAGCGACAACACCGCCGGCAACCTCCTGCTCCGCGCCGTCGACGGCCCGTCCGGCCTGACCGCCTTCCTGCGCGCCATCGGCGACGGCACGACCCGGCTCGACCGCTGGGAGACCGCCCTCAACGACGTGGCGCCCGGCGATCCGCGCGACACCACCACACCGAACGCCATGACGGCGTCGATGCGCAAGCTGGTCCTCGGCGACGTCCTGTCGGCCGTCTCGCGCGAGCGCCTCGCGGGCTGGCTCGTGGCCAACAAGACGGGCGACGCGCGGCTCCGGGCCGGCCTGCCGCGAGACTGGCGCATCGGCGACAAGACCGGCAGCGGCGAGCGCGGCACCGCCAACGACGTCGCCGTCGCCTGGCCGCCCGGCCGCGCTCCGGTCATCGTCACCGTCTACCTGACCGACTCGCCGGCTCCCGCGGAGGCCCGTAACGCCGCCATCGCCGACGTCGGCAGGGCGGTCGCCGCGGCCCTCGCGGGCTGAGCCGGCACCGGCCCGGAGGCTCGATCGCATGGACCGTCCCCAGTTGCCCCTGAACGCGCTGCGGGCCTTCGAGTCCTCTGCCCCGACTCAATTATTTGGCACAAATTGTTTTCTGGATTGATCATTCATTTCATCATGGCAATTCGATACCAATAAACATACCAACAAAACCCCGGCGTTCAGAACCTGCTTTTGGCCGCTACCAGATCGACCCTTAGCCTCTAGTAAGATTGATTGAGCGCGCGGAGTACGTTGCCTAGGTAGCAGTTCACCGCCCCATACAGCCAATCCGAAGCAGTATTCCAGGTAGAACAGCCCGACTTACCCCTTTGGCGCAGGTCCGCGGCGAGCCCCGAGCGCGTGAACGCCCCGATCGTCCGACGACGCGCGTTGACGCCGATTTAGTTATTACATATAACTAATAAACCATCAGGGCGAACGATGCGACCGACCGAACCTCTCCAGCGACAGGAAACCGGGCTGCTCATACTGGAGCAGTCGGGCCCCTGCCTTTCGATCGGGATCAACCGCCCGGAGAAGCGCAACGCCCTCAACGACGCGACCATCGCGGCCCTCGACGACGCGATGAGCGACCTGCCCGACGGCGTGGGCGCCGTCGTCATCCACGGGATCGGCGAGCATTTCTGCGCCGGCCTGGATCTCTCCGAGCTCACCGAGCGGGACGCGACCGAGGGCGTCCTGCATTCGCGCTTCTGGCACCGCGCCTTCGAGAAGATCCAGTTCGGTCGGGTTCCGGTGGTGGCCGCCCTCAAGGGCGCCGTGATCGGCGGGGGCCTCGAACTCGCGGCGGCCTGCCACATCCGCATCGCCGAGCGAAGCGCCTTCTATGCGCTGCCCGAGGGCCAGCGCGGCATCTTCGTCGGCGGCGGCGGATCGGTGCGGATCCCGCGGCTGATCGGCGTCGCTCGCATGGCCGACATGATGCTGACCGGGCGCAGCTACTCGGCGGAAGAGGGCTATGCGCTCGGCTTGTCACAATACCTCGTGGAGGATGGCGCGGCGCTCCCGAAGGCGCTGGAGCTCGCCGAGCAAATCGCCCGCAACGCCTTCATGACCAACTTCGCGGTCGTCCACGCCCTGCCCCGCATCGCGGAGGCGGACCCGGCGGCCGGCTACATCACCGAGGCCCTGGCCGCCGCTGTCGCCCAGAGCGACCGCGAGGCCAAGGCCCGCATCCGAGCCTTCCTGGAGAAGAAGGCCGCAAAGGTGAAGCGCCCGGACTGACGGGCGCCAGGAGGACTGCCCAGGGGACCGCGGCGGGAGACCGTTTCGCGGGGAAGGAGGGTTCATGCGCGCTTCATCGACGGAAGCGGGCCGCCCGGGCCTGCTCGGACGCCTCGACCCGCTTTCGGAGCGGCGGACGGACGGGACGACCCTGGTCCGCGCCGCGCAGGCCCTGCCGCCCTATCGCGCGCGCCTCATCGACCACCTGCACGAATGGGCCGAGCGCGCGCCGGACCGGACCTTCCTGGCGGAGCGGCGCGCCGACCGCTCCTGGCGGCGGCTCACCTATGCCGAGGCTTCGGAGCAGGTGGTCGCCGTCGCGGGCGGGCTCCTCGCCCTCGGCCTGTCCGAAGACAGGCCGATCGCCATTCTCGGCGGCAACGACATCGAGCACGCGCTGCTGGCGCTCGCCGCCATGGAGGTGGGCATCCCCTACTGCCCGGTCTCGCCGGCCTATTCGCTCGTCTCGAAGGACTTCGGCAAGCTCCGCGACGCCTTCGCGCTGCTGACGCCGGGGCTCGTCTTCGTTCCGGACGGGGCGGCCTTCGCGGCGGCCATCGAGGCGGTCGGGAGTGCCGGCGTGGTGCGGGTCGCGACGCGGCGCGGAGAGGCGATCGGGGCGGTTCCGTTCGAGGCCCTCGCGGACGGGACGGCCACCGCCCGATCCGCGGTTGCGGGCCGGCGGGAGCTGGTCGGTCCGGACACGATCGCGAAGTTCCTGCTCACCTCGGGGTCCACGGGCCATCCCAAGGCGGTCGTCAACACGCAGCGGATGCTGTCGGCCAACCAGACCATGCTGGCGCAGTGCTTCCCGTTCCTGTCCGACGAACCGCCTGTCTTCGTGGATTGGCTGCCCTGGAACCACACCTTCGGGTCCAACCACAATTTCGGGATGACCCTGGTCCACGGCGGGTCGCTCTTCATCGACGCCGGCAAGCCGATGCCCGGCGCGATCGCCGAGACCGTCGCCAACCTGCGGGAGATCGCGCCGACCGCCTATTTCAACGTGCCGAAGGGGTACGAGGCGCTGCTGCCCCATCTGCGCGCCGACGAGGCGCTCCGCGCCACGTTCTTCAGCCGGCTCCGCATGCTGTTCTATGCCGGTGCGGGCCTGTCCCAGGCCGTCTGGGACGCCTACCAGGACCTCGCTGTTGCGGCGACCGGCGCCAGGATCCCCTTCGTGACCGGCCTCGGCGCCACCGAGACGGCCCCCTCCGCGCTCATGAACCTGCGCGACGTCGACGGCCCGGGCAACATGGGCCACCCGATGGTCGGCGTCGTCATGAAGCTGGTGCCTGCGGCGGGAAAGCTCGAAGTCCGCATCAAGGCGGACTGCGTGACGCCCGGCTACTGGCGAAGCCCCGAGCTCACGGCGGCGGCTTTCGACGAGGAGGGCTACTACCGGCTCGGCGATGCGGTGCGCTACGCGAGTCCCGGCGACGCGGACGGGGGATTCCTGTTCGACGGGCGCATTTCCGAGGACTTCAAGCTCGCCACCGGGACCTGGGTCAGCGTCGGTCCGCTCCGCGCGGCGTTCCTGGCCGCCTTCCACCCGCTCGCCAGGGACGTGGTGATCGCGGGGCACGATCGAGACGACATCGCCGTCCTGGTCTTTCCCGATCTCGACGCCTGCCGGGCGGTCGCGGACGGGTCCGCCGACCCGGTAGGTCATCCGGCGGTCCGGGCCGTCTTCGCGGAGCGGCTCGTCCGCTTCGCTGAAGCCGCGACCGGCTCGTCGACCCGTGTCGAACGGCTGGCGCTGCTCGCCGAGCCGCCGTCGATCGACCGCGGCGAGATCACCGACAAGGGCTCGATCAACCAGCGCGCGGTGCTCGCCGCGCGCGGGGGGCTGGTCGCGGACCTCTATGCCGATCCGCCGCCGGCCCATGTGATCTCGGCGCGCGCGACGGTGGCCCCATGACGGCGCAGGAGGCTTGAGGGAGATGGAGATCGCGGGCCGGGTGGCGATCGTGACGGGCGGCGGCTCGGGGCTCGGCGCAGCGACGGCGGAGTACCTTGCCGCCCGCGGGGCCAGGGTGGCCGTCTTCGACATCGCCGCGGCGGCGGCGCAAGCGACCGCGACGCGGATCGGCGGGATCGCGATCACGGGCGACGTTTCGGACGGGCCCGGGATGGAGGCGGCGGTGGCCGAGGTCGGGGAGAGGCTCGGACCGCCGCGGATCCTCGCCCATTGCGCCGGCATCGGCACCGCGGCGCGTGTCGTCGGCCGAGACGGACCGATGCCGCTCGAGGCCTTCGAGCGGGTCGTCAGGGTCAATCTCGTCGGCACCTTCAACATGATCCGGCTCGTCGGGGCGGCGATGGCGGCGGCCGAGCCGCTGGACGGCGGCGAGCGCGGCGTGATCGTGACAACGGCCTCCGTCGCGGCCTTCGAGGGCCAGATCGGCCAGGCGGCCTATGCGGCGTCCAAGGCCGGCATCGCGGCGATGACGCTGCCGGTCGCCCGCGAGTTCGCCCGCTTCGGCGTGCGGGTCGTCGGCATCGCGCCGGGGCTCTTCGCAACGCCGCTCCTCGGCGAATTGCCAGAGGAGGCGCGCCGGTCGATCGCCGCCTCGATCCCGTTCCCGAGCCGCCTCGGCGCGCCCGAGGAATTCGCCGCGCTCGTCGCCCATGCGATCGAGAATCGATTCCTCAACGGCGAGGTGATCCGCCTGGATGGGGCCATGCGGCTCTCCGCGAAATAGAAGACCGGCCGGCGGCGCGAGACGACCGGCCCCATTGGGAGGGAATACCATGACGAAGACTTGGACCAACCGCCTCCTGGCCTGCGCCGCCGTCGCGTGGGCCGGTTTCGGCGCCTTGGGGCACGCGGCGGCCCAGGAGCTCCGGATCGGCGTGACCATCTCCACGACCGGCCCGGCCGCGGCGCTCGGCATTCCGCAGAAGAACTCGCTGGCGCTCTGGCCCGCCGAGATCGGCGGCGTGCCGATCAAGGTCATCCAGCTCGACGATGCCGGAGACCCGACCACCGCGACCACCAATGCCCGCCGGCTGATCACCGAGGACAAGGTGGACGTGATCCTCGGCTCGTCGACGACGCCGCCCACAATCGCCGTCTCCAACGTCGCCTTCGAGAACCAGGTGGTGCATTTCGGGCTCGGGCCGATGGCGTTCCAGCCGGGCCGGGAGAAATGGTCCGTCATCATGCCCCAGCCGGTGCCGCTGATGGCGCGGTCGCTGTTCGAGCACATGAAGGCCAACAACGTCACGACAGTCGGCATGATCGGCTTCGCAGACAGCTGGGGCGACCTTTGGGCCGGCGTCTTCAAGTCGATCGCCGAACCGATGGGCCTGAAGCTCGTCGCCGACGAGCGCTACGCCCGGGCGGACACGTCCGTCGCGGGACAGGCGCTCAAGCTCGTCGCCGCAAGGCCGGACGCGATCCTGGTCGCGGCCTCCGGGACCGGGGCGGCGTTGCCGCAGGTGGCGTTGCGCGAGCGCGGCTACCAGGGGCCGATCTACCAGACCCACGGGGCCGTCACGAAGGACTTCATCCGCATCGCCGGCAAGGCGGCGGAAGGCGTGATCATGGCGTCCGGTCCGGTCATGGCGCCCGAACTGCAGCCCGACTCGGCGCTGACCAAGAAGCCGGGGCAGGCCTATGTCGACGCCTACGAGGCCAAGTACGGGAAGGACACCCGCACGCAGTTCGGCGCCCATGTCTTCGACGCGCTCACCATCCTTCAGCGGACGGTCCCGGTCGCGCTGAAGACGGCGAAGCCGGGGACGCCCGAGTTCCGCGAGGCGCTCCGGGCTGCGCTGGACAGCGAGAAGGAGATCGCCGCCAGCCAGGGCGTCTTCAACTTCACGCCGACCGACCGCTACGGCCTCGACGCGCGGGCGAAGATCCTGCTCACGGTGAAGGACGGCGGCTTCCTGCTCATCAAGTGAGGGGAAGTCGCGGCCGGCGCGGGTCCCCGGCCGGTCGCCCGGGACTCGGTCGAGGACGGGTCAGCCGAGGACGGCCGCGAAGTCGCCCGGGCCGGCGGCCGGCGCGAGGACGGCGGCCGCGTGGGCCGGTGCCTCAGCCGAAACCTCGTCGGCGAAGATCCGCGCGAGCGCGACCCGCCGGGCGGCGGCGGCCGGGCCGTCGAGGCCGCTCGCGAGGTGCGCCGCCGTGGCCATCAGGCCGCCGGCGAGCGCCGTCCCGGCGAGCCTCAGGTAGGGCATGGCGGCCTGAAGGCGGTGCGCCTCTCCGGCGGCCACCATCGCCTCGGTCGCCTCCGCGAGGAGGTCGAGCGAGCGGCGGATCGCAGCCGACGCGGGCGCCCCGAGCACGGGCGCGTCCGTGTCCCGGCGGAGCTCGCCGGCCAGGGCCAGCATCGCCACACCACCGTCGCGGCCGAGCTTGCGCGTGGCGAGATCGATCGCCTGGATGCCGTTCGTGCCCTCGTAGATCGGCGCGATCCGCGCGTCGCGCCAGTGCCGGGCGACCCCCGTCGCCTCGAGATAGCCCGCCCCGCCATGGACCTGGATGGCGAGCGACGCCGCCTCGACTCCGGCGTCCGAGCACCAGGCCTTGACCACCGGGGTCAGGAGGTCGGCTTCCACGGCCGCCGTGCCGCGCTCTGCCGGCGCGCCACGGTCGGCGCGATCGATGGCCGCGGCGGCACGGTAGCAGAGGAGCCGGGCGGCGGAGATCAGCGCCGTGCCGCGGCCGAGCATGCGGCGGACGTCGGGGTGGTCGGCGATCACCGCCGGGCCACCGGACGGCAGCCGTCCCTGCCGGCGCTCGCCGGCATAGGCGCGCGCCGCCTGCATGGCTCGCTCGCCGACCGCGACGCCCTGCAGCCCGGTCGCCAGGCGGGCCTCGTTCATCATGGTGAACATGGCGGCGAGTCCCCGATGCGGCTCGCCGACCAGCCAGCCGGTCGCCTGGTCGAAGGCCATGCTGCAGGTCGGGCTGCCGCGGATCCCGAGCTTGTGCTCCAGCCCCGTGCAGGCGACCGCGTTGGGCAGGACCATCCGGCCGTCGGCGTCGGGCAGATATTTGGGGACCAGCAGCAGCGACAGGCCCCGGGTCCCCGGGGACGCGTCGGGCAAGCGGGCGAGCACGAGGTGGACGATGTTGTCCGCCATGTCGTGCTCGCCGAAGGTGATGAAGCACTTGGCCCCGGTGACCCGGAACAGTCCGTCGCCGTCCGGCTCGGCGCGCGTGCGGACGAGCGACAGGTCCGAGCCGGCTTGCGGCTCGGTCAGGTCCATGGCGCCGGTGAAGCGGCCGGCGACCAGCGGCGGCAGCCAGCGCTCCCGGAGCGCCGGGTCCGCTTGGTGTGCGAGGGCCGAAACGGCGCCGTGGGTGAGGACCGGCAGGGTTCCGAAGGCCATGGACGCGCCGGTCAGGATCTCCATGGTCGCGGTGCCGACCGCCACGGGAAGGCCCGCGCCGCCCCAGTCCTCCGGCAGGGAGACGGCGTTCCACCCCGCCGCGCACCAGTCGCGGTAGGCCTCGCCCCAGCCGGGCGGCGTCGCGACGAGGCCGTTCTCGAAGCGCGCGCCGATGCGGTCGCCGGCGAGGTCGAGCGGCGCGATCCGCTCTTCGGCGAAGCGGGCCGCCGCCTCCACCACGGTCCGAAGCTCGTCCGCCGCAAGGTCGTCCACCGCGGCGCCGGCGGCCGCCATGGCGAAGAGGATGTCGTCGACCGGTGCCCGCCAGGTCATGTCATGGCCCTCACAGTCCGAGATAGACGCTCGCCACCCGCTCGTCGCCGGCTAGACGGGCGGCGGGGCCTTCGAGCGTGAAGACACCGAGCTCCATCACGTGGGCCCGGTCGGCCGCGGCCAGCGCCGCGCGCGCGTTCTGCTCGACGAGGAGGATCGCGACGCCGCTCCGCCGGAGTTCCCCGATGATGCCTAAGATCTCGGCGACGATGCGGGGCGCGAGGCCGAGGCTCGGCTCGTCCAGCATGAGAACGCGGGGACCGGCCATGAGCGCGCGCGCCATGGCGAGCATCTGCCGCTCTCCGCCCGAGAGGGTGCCGGCGTCCTGGGCGCGCCGCTCCTTCAGGCGGGGGAAGCGGGTGAAGACCGCCTCGAGCCGCGTCGTCCTCTCGTGCTTCGATGCATGGAACCCGCCGAGCGCGAGGTTGTCGAGAACGCTCATGCTGGAGAAGAGTTCACGCCGCTCGGGGACGAGCGACAGGCCGCGCCGCACGCGCTCCTCGACCGGCATCCGGGACACCGCCTCGCCGTCCAGGCGGACGGTGCCCCTCGCCGGAAGCATGCCCATCACGGCGTTGAGCAGCGTGGACTTCCCCGCGCCGTTCGCCCCGATCACCGTCACGATCTCGCCCGGCAACAGCCGTAGCGAGACGTCCGTCACGGCCGGGACGCGGCCGTACGAGACCGCGAGGTCCTCCACCTCGAGCAGGGGCGCCGTCACGCGGCCCCCCCGAGATAGGCCTCGATCACGGCCGGGTCGCGGCGCACCGCCTCGGGCCGGCCCTCGGCGATGCGGGTGCCGAAATCGAGGACGACGATGCGGTCGACCAGGCCCATGACGAAGCCCATGTCGTGTTCGACCAGGAGGATGCTCATGCCCTCGGCCCGGAGCCGGGCGAGGAGATCGGCGAGTGCGACCTTCTCGAAGTGGCGCAAGCCCGCGGCCGGCTCGTCGAGCAGGAGCAGGTTCGGGTCGAGCGCGAGGGCGCGGGCGATCTCGACGATGCGCTGCTGGCCGAGCGCGAGGCTGCCGGCCGGCTTCCAGGCCTCGCCGGCGAGCCCGACGCGCACGAGTTGACGAGCCGCTTCGCCGAGGAGGCGGGTTTCCTCCTCCCGATCGAGCCTGAAGAGGCTCGCGATCGGACCCGCGCGGCCCCTCAGATGGGCCCCGAGCGCGACGTTCTCGATCACGCTCATCTCGGGGACGAGTTTCACGTGCTGGAAGGTCCGGGCGATGCCGAGCGCCGCGATCTCGGCGGGCGTCGCCCTGTCGATCGGGCGCCCGGCGAACCGGACCGCGCCGGCCGAGAGCGGGAGAACGCCGGTGATCAGGTTGAAGGTCGTGGACTTGCCGGCACCGTTGGGGCCGATCAGTGCCAGGATCTCACCGCGACCGAGCGAGAAGTCGACCTTGTTGACCGCAGTCAAGCCGCCGAACCGCTTCACCGCGCCCTCGACCTCGAGCAGGGGGCCGGTGGCGTTCGGCGCCGGCCTCCGCACGGGCGCGAGGTCCGCCGGCCGGACCGGCGGCGGAGGCGGCGACGGCCACAGGGCGGCGAGGCGCGGCCAGATCCCGTCGCGGGCCACTTGCAGCATGCCCACCACGACGACGCCGAAGACGACCGCCTCGAGCTGCAGGTCCCGGCCGAACAGGGCCGGCGTGACCCGCTGCAGCGCGTCCTTCAGGATCAGGACCGCCGCTGCGCCGACGACGGCGCCCCAGACGCGGCCGGCGCCGCCGACCACCGCCATGAACAGGTATTCCATGCTGGCCAGCGCGCCGAACGGGGTCGGGTTCACGGTCCGCTGAACATGGGCGTAGAGCCAGCCGGCGAGGCCGGCGAGCATGGCGGCGTAGACGAAGACGAGGAGCTTCGTCCGCGGCCGATGCACGCCGAAGCTCTGCGCCATGTCACCGCCTCGCAGCGCGCGGATCGCCCGGCCGACCCGGCTGTCGAGCAGGTTCGTCGTGGCCACGGCCGCCAGCAGCACCGCCGTCCAGGTCACGGCGCCGGTTGCGGCCGGATCCGTCAGCGACAGCGATCCGAGGGAGAGCGGGGGGATGCCGACGATGCCGTCGTGGCGGCCGAGCAGGTCGATCTTGCCGAAGAGATAGTAGAGGGCGAGCCCCCACGCGAGTGTGCCGAGCGGCAGGTAGTGGCCCGCGAGCCGGACGGTGAGGCCGCCGAGGACCAGCGCGGCGACGCCGGTGACGGCGAGGGAGAGCGGCAGGGTAGCCCAGGGCGACAGGCCGTAACGGGTCGTCAGGATCGCGGTCGTATAGGCCCCGAAGCCCATGAAGGCGGCCTGCCCGAAGCTCGTCATCCCGCCGACGCCCGTCAGCAGAACGAGCCCCATGGCGACGAGCGCGGCCAGCCCGACATTGCCCGCGAGTGTCTGCCAGAACGGCGGCGCTGTCAGGAGAAAGACGCTGAGGGCGGCGACGAACAGGGCAAGGGGGGGCGGGCGCATCTCCGTTCAATGTCCCTCGTCGGAGTCGGCCGCACCGAACGACCGGAACAGCAGGACCGGAATGACGAGGCCGAAGACGATCACCTCCTTGTAGGCCGAGGCTTCGAACGCCGCGAAGGCCTCCAGGACGCCGACGGCGAGCGCGGCGGCGCCGGCGAGCGGGTAGCTCGCCAGCCCGCCCACGATGGCGGCGACGAAACCCTTGAGGCCGATGAGGAAGCCGGTGTCGTAGTAGATCGTGGTCACCGGCACCACGAGGATGCCGGACACGGCACCGACCGTCGCGGCCAGCGCGAAGGCGAAGCGCCCGGCGCGTCCCGTGCCGATGCCGACGAGCCTGGCGCCGACGCGGTTCACCGCCGTCGCCCGCAGGGCCTTGCCCATCAGCGTGAAGCCGAAGAACACCCACAGCGCGAGCGACAGGACGAGCGCGACCGCCCCCACGGCGAGGCTCTGGCCGGTGACGAGGAGCGGCCCTAGGGCGAAGCTCGCCTCAGAAAGGGGCGGCGCGCGCAGCCCCTCCGCGCCGAAGAAGGCGAGGCCGAGCGCCGTCATGGCGATGTGGACCGCGACTGCGGCGATGAACAGGGTCAGGATGGAGGCATCCGCCAGGGGCTCGAAGGCGACACGGTAGAGATAGGGACCGAGCGGCGCGACGATGAGGACGGTCAGCACGACATCGGCGACGGCCGGCCGCGGCACGCCTTGCGAGGCGAGGACGATCGCCGCCACCGCGAGCGGAGGTCCGAACGTCGCCACAGTCTCGGACAGCGCGCGCCTCGGGGTGAGCGTCGCCCGCCCGCCCCACAGCGCGGCCAGGAGCGCGGCCGCTCCGAACACCATTAGCAGCCAGACTGTGCCCGGAATGCCGCCCGACCTCAGCACCGCGTAGGTCAGCGCCCCATAGGCGACGAACTCGCCTTGCGGGATGAAGATGATCCGCGTCACCGTGAAGACCAGGACCAGCGCGAAGCCGAGCAGCGCGTAGATGGCGCCGCTCGTCAGTCCGTCCTGCAGCAGGAAGAGCACGATCGTCGAGTCCACGAGCCCTCCCGGCCTGCACTCGGCTCAAATCCGCGGCGTCCTCGTGGACTCGAATTAGATATATTACATAACTAATTTCGCTGGACATGCAAGCGGGCCGTTGCCAAGTTTCGTCGCCCCGTGCAAGGCTTCCCCCCGATGTCGCGCGCCCGCCGAGCCCTCGCCCCCTCCCCCGACACGCCCGTGCCGCCCGCCGTGGAGGCGGACCTGCGCGTCGACCTCGGCCCCCTCCCAAACCTCGTCGGCTATGCCATGCGCCGCACGCAGGTGGCGGTGTTCGCCGACTTCATCGCGACCCTCTCCGAATTGGGCCTGCGACCCGCCCAGTTCAGCGCGCTCCTGCTGATCGATCGCAATCCGGGCCGCAAGCAGTCGGAAATCGCGGAGGCGCTCGGCATCCAGCGGCCGAACTTCGTGGCCATGATGGACGAGATGGACCGGCGGGGCCTGACCCGCAGACTGACGTCCGAGACGGACCGGCGATCCTACGTGCTGGAGCTCACCGAGGCGGGCCGGACCCTGCTCGAGCGCGCCGTCGAGCTCGTCAGCGAGCACGAGGCGCGCATCACCCGGGACCTCTCGCGCGACGAGGTGGACCTGCTCCTGGGCCTCCTCGCCCGGATCGCAAACTGAGCGTGTCCGCGCTCGGGCCCGTACGGCGCTCCGGGCCACGCCTCACGGCCCTTCGGGAATCGGCCGACCGCCCCGGCCGTCGACCAAGCGTCGACCCGCGGTCCCGATGGCCCTTGAAATCCGCCGCTCCCCCGCCTTACTGTTATAGAATATAACAATCGACGGGCGGGACTCGGCCGCCCCATGCCGGATCCGCGGCTGCGCGGTGGCTCGGCTCCCGCGGAAACGACGACCAGGCTTCGAGGAGGCGCACGATGGTCGACTTCGCCAAGGTCCGCGCGATCGACTTCCACACTCACGCCGAGGAGCCCTGCGGCTGCCATGCCGACGACGGCTACGACGAGCTGCAGACGACCATGGCGCGCTACTTCGGCGCGTCCTGGGCGCATCCGCCGACCGTGCCGGAGACGGCCGCACACTACCGGGCCCTGAACATCGCGGCTGTCATCTTCCCCGTCGACGCCGAGCGCGAGACCGGATATCGGCGCTACCGCAACGAGGAGGTCGCCGAACTCTGCGCGGAAAATTCCGACATTCTCATCCCCTTCGCGTCGATCGACCCGCACAAGGGCAAGATGGGTGCTCGCGAGGCGCGGATTCTCGTCCGCGATCACGGCGTGCAGGGCTTCAAGTTCCACCCGACCATGCAGGGCTTCTACCCGAACGACCGTCTGGCCTGGCCGCTCTACGAAGCGATCCAGGAGAGCGGCAAGACGGCCCTGTTCCACACCGGCCAGACCGGGGTCGGCGCCGGCATGCGCGGCGGCAACGCGATGCGGCTGAAGTACTCGAACCCGATGTACATCGACGACGTGGCGGTCGACTTCCCCGACATGCCGATCGTGCTCGCCCACCCCTCCTTCCCGTGGCAAGAGGAAGCTCTTGCGGTGGCGACCCACAAGCCCAACGTCTACATCGACCTGTCCGGCTGGTCGCCGAAGTACTTTCCCGAGATCCTCGTGCGGTATGCCAACACCATCCTCAAGAAGAAGATGCTGTTCGGCTCGGATTGGCCGATGATCGCGCCGGAGCGCTGGCTCGACGCCTTCGACAAGGCTCCGTTCCGGGACGAGGTGCGCCCGCTGATCCTCAAGGAGAACGCGATGCGCCTGCTCGGCGTCGCGGCAAACTGAGCGTATGCCCACGGGATCGGCTGCCGCGCGCGAGCCTACCTCAACCGAACCTTGAACCGGCGCCGCGATCCGCAGGGGCAAACCAGGACTCACCTCCACTCTATTGTCAGTTTGATTGGCAAGACCTTTTCACTTTCAAAATTTGGCAACGCCACATAAGCGTTCCCCGTCCATGAATCCATCATTCTGCAGAGGCGCTTTGCCAAATCGACGCCGCTTACGCTCGCCATCTTGGATTAGAGCGGACCCCGATCTGATGGAATCGTGAAGGATTCCCGAATCGGCTCGGAAGTGATTCAGACTGTCTGCTGGACGGAGGCCGGCGGATACGTCGAAAGCTCTGTCTGTCGAGCTTCGGGTTCGGATTCTGGTGGCTGTTGCGGCGGGGGCGACCCATCGCGAGGCTGCCGTCGTCGCTCTACTAGGGGATGGGGCGGCCCTCGATCCCGCCGGAGCGGCTGCTCCGGGCGATGCTCCTCCAGGCCTTCTACTCGATCCGCTCCGAGCGCCAGTTGATGGAGCGGCTGGACTTCGACCTCCTGTTCCGCTGGTTCGTCGGGCTCGGCGTCGACGATCCCGTCTGGGACCACTCGACCTTCTCCAAGAATCGGGACCGCCTGCTGGAAGGCGACGTCGCCGCGCGCTTCCTGTCGGCGCTGCTCGCCCAGCCGCGCGTGAAGCGACTTCTGTCCGGCTACCCCTTCAGCGTCGACGGCACGCTGATCGAAGCCCGGGCGTCGATGAAGAGCTTCAAGCCCAAGGACCCCGGGGGATCGGGCGATCCGCCGGCGCCTGGCGGCCGAAACGCGGAGGTCGACTTCCGCGGTGAGAGGCGTTCCAACGAGACGCATGCCTCGACGACCGATCCCGATGCCAGGCTCTCCCGCCGCGGGCCCGGCCAGGAGGCGAAGCTCGCCTATCTCGGCCACGCGCTGATGGAGAACCGGTCCGGTCTCTTGGTCGACGCCTGCGTGACGCGCGTCTCGGGCCATGCCGAGCGCGTCGCCGCGCTGACCATGATCGAGGCCCATGCCGACCGGCCGCGCTCGATCACCCTCGGCGCCGACCGCGGCTACGACGCGGCCGACTTCGTCAACGAACTCAGGTCCATGAACGTGCGCCC
Organism: Prosthecomicrobium sp. N25; assembly: GCF_037203705.1. NCBI lineage: Bacteria > Pseudomonadati > Pseudomonadota > Alphaproteobacteria > Hyphomicrobiales > Kaistiaceae > Prosthecomicrobium > Prosthecomicrobium sp. N25. The sequence continues at coordinate 353,201 of NZ_JBBCAT010000004.1, read as the reverse complement.
GCACGTCGCCCGGAACCTCACGCGTCGCAGCGGCCGCTCGGCCATCGACGGCCGGACGACACGCCATCCCGGCTATGCCGCGAGCCAGCGCATCCGCAAGCGCATCGAGGAGAGCTTCGGCTGGATCAAGACCATCGCCGGACTGGCGCGGCCGATGTCCCGCAGTGTCGACCGCGTCGGATGGGCCTTCACCTTCGCAGCCGCGGCCTACACCTCGTCCGATTGCCGAAGCTCATGGCCGGTGCCGCATGACCGAAGCAAGCCGCCACCCGGCCACAGCCGCAACCCGTTCCGTCAGGCTCAGAAGCCGATCGACTCGGCGCCAGCCTTCCGCTCTCCACCGCCGGATCGTCCGTTCGGCCAGTTCTTCAACAGCCTGCTAAGCCCTGTAATGCACTGCCATTCAAGCTGGACCCCTCGATGGGGCCGATCGAATGAACGCCGCACTCACCGAACCGGCAGCACACGACCCTCTTGGACAGTGCCCCAGACAGCGATGTCCTTGATCTTCATCGGATCGATCGTGACGGGATTGTCGGCCAGGACGGTGAAGTTGGCGAGCTTGCCGGGCGCGATGCTGCCGACATCCTTTTCCATCTGGAGCGAGTAGGCCGCTTCGATCGTCACCGCCTTCAGGGCACCGAGCCGGCTGACCCGCTGCTCGGGCCCACGGACGTTTCCGTCGTTCGTCACGCGGTTCACGCCCGACCACATCAAGAACAGCGGCTGACCAGGAGCCATCGGCATGTCGGAGTGGAAGGAATACGAGATCCCGGCTCTCTCGACGTCTCCCATCCTGACCATCGCGTCGGCGCGTCTCGGCTCGAGGCCATTCGATCGGTAGTTGTCGGCGAGCGCGATCGGATAGTACGGGTTTCCGCTGACGATCGCCCCTAGCCGCTTGATCCGCGCCACCTGTTCCGGTGTGGAAACAGCGAAATGGATGATGACGGTGCGGTGATTGGGGCGCGGATTGCGGCGCATGTTTAGATCGAGCTGGTCGAGGACCATGTCGAGCCCCCCGTCGCCGTTGACGTGCACGTGGAGCTGGTAGTCGAGCTCCCAGTAGACGCGGAATGTCCGGGCGAAGAAGTCGGGATCCATCATCCACTCGCCCTTGTGCCCGTCGGCGTAGCCGTCATTCACTTGCATCGCCTGGGAGAAGATCGCGCCATCCGCGAACAGCTTGACCTGCTTGGGGAGATAGGCGGTCATGCCCTGGCCCCACGTCAGGAGCTTCTCGCTCTCCTCGGCGACCTTGCTGTCGGGGTGGACGCCGGTAATCGACTTGCCGTCGACGATGAAATAGAAGCGGAAGGGCGAAGAGGCGTTGCTGAGAACGGCGTTCTGGGCGTCCTGCATGGTCTTGGACGCCAGGCCGCCGGGCTCGCAACCGAGCGTCACGCCATTGGCGTGATAGTACGTCTTCACGAACTCGAGCCCTGAGCGCACCCGCTCGGGAGAGGCGATGGCAGAGGCGATCAGGGGCATCAGGGCGAAGGCGCCCTGCTCCCAGAAGTGCGAGTTGGCAAAGTCCGACTGCTTCTTCGCGCTCTCCGGCAGCTTGTCGAACCATTCCCTGGTCACGCCGTACTTCTTCTCGGCTGTGGAATTGAGAAAGAATTCGTGCCCTGAACGGTGCCAGACAAGGATCGGCCGCGTGGCGCTGATCGCATCAATATCCGCCTTCTTGAGCTCGCCGTGGAAGTATTGGTGATAGCCCCAGCTAACGAGGACATCGTTGGGGTTCGTCAGCCCGGCATTGGCTTTTGCGAGCCGTGCTAGGTATTCGTCGCGGTTCTTGGCAGCCTTCGATGTTCCCTTCGGGAGCACCCAGTCCTCGATCGCAATGATTTCGCTCGTCATCGTGAGGGCAGCCAGCATGGGGTGGTCATGCTGGGCGATGAAGCCAGGGACGATCACCTTGTCCGAAAAGGTAGTGTCGACCTTGTAGGGTTGGCCGTCGGCGGCTCTCTTGAGGTCCTCGAGCGACCCGACGGCGAGAATTCGGTTCCCCACCACCGCGACCGCCTCGGCCATAGGGTTCGCGGGGTCGAGGGTCACGATCTCCCGGGCAGTGTAGATCGTCGCCTCGGGCAGCGCTTTCGAGCCGACCTGCTCGAAGATGTCCTGCAGCGGAGAGGTCGCGGCCTGTGCGGTGCCCCCACCCATCGGATCGCACACAAAGGAACCTGCCGCCACTGTCGCCGCGCTTCGCAGGAGGTGGCGCCGGGAGGGAAGCGTGAGGCGTCGGAACGCCTCAGCGAAGGCAGGACTGCAGTTAATGCACATTGCGGGGTCACTCCTAGGGTTGACTTGAAGCTTGGCAAATAGGCGAAGCAAAAAAGAAAATGGAAAAAATGCATTATTGCTCGGATTCTTGTCGTTGCTAATTTGGTTCGACTGCGTCGATGTGTTTCTGAAGCATGGCGAGTAGCTCGTCGGAAGTATAGCGGTAGCCTTGGCCAGCATTCAGTTCGGTAATCTTCATCCGCCCGAGAGCGTCCATGTCCTCGGCTGACTGGGCCCCGGCATAGACATACCAGCCGTTCTGCGAGAGCACCTCCGTCAGTCGCCGGCCGAAACCGGAGCTTGCCCCGGTGATCAAGACCGCGCGGCCGTTCCCGTCCTTCACCGGCGGGGGCATCGGCGGACCCTCCTGGGCGACGGCATGGCTCGAAAGCACCATCGCGATAGCGATGGCGACGAACCCAAACGCGCGCATGCCTGTCCTCCCGTCGCCGCTTGCCCAAACTTCATCAGTTCTGCGCAGCGTCATCGCTCGACGGCGACGCCGCCACCACCGATTGCTGCCAGCGACCAGGCAGCCAGCACGGGGGTCATGCAACTGAGATCGTGCGGGGCGACCGCGATCCGAGCTCGCGTTTCGGCCGTCCTTCTGGAGGCCGGCACGCGCGAGAACTCGTCGTCGATCATGGCCTGCCGTAGATAGGCGTTGAAGGGGTCTATGCCCCGGCCGTTGGGCCGATACATCAGGTCGCCCCTTTTCTGCTCGGCGGTCGCGACGTAGATGGTCTTTCCCTCCTTGATCGTCTCGACGACCTTGAGATCGGCCAGGGTTTCCGGGTCCACCGCGGTGGGATCGTTGGAGAGGATGACGAGGTCGGCGATCTTCCCGGGTTCCAGCGACCCCTTGGTCTTGTCTTCGAAATGATGCCATGCAGGCCAGATCGTCATGGCCTTCAGCGCGGTGATCACGTCCACGCGCTGGGCCGGGCCGATGATGTCGCCCGAGCGCGATCGCCTCGTCACGGTCGCCGACAGCACCCGCATGCTGTCGGGAAAGGCGACGGGAGCATCCGTATGGCTGGAGAAGGGCATGCCCCGCTTCACGAGCCAGCCCGTCGGCGAGATGTTGTCCGCCAGCGCGGGGCCCACCGTGTGATCCCTATGCCAGTCGCCCCAGTAGAAGGTGTGCATGGGGAACAGGGACGGGATGACGTTGAGGCGCTTGTAGCTGTCGACCTGATCCTCCCGGAGAAACTGGCCATGGATCAGCACCGGGCGGCGCTCGGGGTTGTCGCCGTGCGCCTTCGTGGCGGCATCCACCGACGCAATCAGCAGGTCCGATGCCGCCTCGCCGTTGGCATGCGTGACGATCTGGATGCCGTTCGAGAAGGCCCAGTCGACGGAGTCCAGCACCTGCTTGGGCGTGGCGGAGGCATAGCCCACATATCCCGGCGGATAGTTGCCCACAGGTGCGTAATAGGGCCGGTCCCGCCACGCGGTGAATCCCTGCGGTGATCCATCGATGGTCAGTTTCGCCCCGGCCACCCGGAACCGATTGACGTAGGTCTGGCTCACGTTCTTCTTGACGAAGTCCCGGTCCACCAGGACGTCGGCGTAGGTGAGGACGTCGATCTTGAAGCCGCCCTCGGCACCGACCTGCTTCAGGACCTCGGCGACCGGTGCAATGGAGCGTCCTTCTTCCGCCGTCGTGTAGCCATACCGCGCCCAGAGATCCGCTCCGGCGCGCGCGAGAGCCTTCGCACCGTCCGGGCCGAGGCGCGCGAGCAGCTTGACTAGCGCGGGTCCGTGGGCGCTCTCCTCGAAGACACCATCGGGATCGCCGTTCGGCAGGCGACGAATCACGCCGCCGGGCGGGTCCTTGGTGTCCTTCGTGTAGCCGACGATCTCGATGGCCTTAGAGTTGGCCGCGCCGAAGTGGCCCGACTGGTGGACCAGATAGACCGGGTATTCGGTCGAGACGGCATCGAGGTCCTGGCGCGTGGGATGGCGATGCTCGGCAAGAGTGGAGGGGTCGTAGCCGAACCCCATGATCAGCCCGAACTTCTCCACTGCGCCCTTGTTGGCGTCCATCCAGTCTCGCAGCGTCTGCTGCAGCGAGGCGATATCGGTGACCTTGCCGTCGGGCGGGGCAAGCAGGTTGGCCGACAGGGCCTGCAGGCCACCGACGAAGACATGCCCGTGCGCATCGAAGAAACCGGGGAGCAGGGCACGGCCCGCCAGATCGACGACCTCGGTGTTCGGGCCCTTCAGCGCGAGAACCTCGGCCCTGGATCCCACCGCGATGAGCTTTCCGTCCTTCTGGGCGACCGCCTCGACCCGCATGGCCTTGTCGTTCATCGTGAGGATAGGACCGCCTGTCCAGATCTTGTCTGCAAAGACGTTCTGCTGCGCGAATGCGGATCCTCCGACAAGAACTGCAGTCACAGCGACCAGACCAACCTTATGCATCTCGCCCCCCGGTCACCTCGAAATGCGACACCGTCTTGTCGCGGTAAAACCGGCTTTGGCAGCAGCCTAAGAACTTGTAGGTCACCCCGAGGACGGGACCCTTCTGGGTCACGTTGTAGAGAAAGTTCCCGCTCTCGTAGTTCAAGTGCAGGACACGGTAGCCGGCGAAGGCGTTACAGCTGTCGTTGAAGGCGTATCCGACGCCATAGACGTCCCACTCGATCTTGGACGACAGGCCGCCAACCAGTCCGATCACGCTCAGGAACAGGTGGTCGGTCAGGTTGATCTTCACCCGCCCGCCTGCCACGCCATCGACCCATGCTTTCGACTTGCCATAGTCCACGTTGATCCCGGCTACGGTCAGGCCAAGGGTGTTGTCCATGGCCCAGAGCCTCGCCCCCGCCAGGACGTCGAAGCTCCAGCGCGGATCGTCCCAGATCCGGTAGCCGAGCATGCCCGTGCCGGTGAACGAGGTCGTCTTCAGCGACATCGAACCCGGAAAGCCGTCCGCCACGAAGTCGTGCTCGGACGACACGCACGACGCGATGATGTCGGTGAAGACGATGAAGCGATCATGCTGGGCCTCGAAGGTGCCCATGAGAGCGCCGGTCAAGTCCTTCAGGACCTGGCCGAAACCGATGTCGACGCGAACGGCCGGAAGCGGCGGAAGTGTTCGCACGTCGCCGCGCAGGCCCGCCGCCCAGGCATAGGCAGAGGCCGAGAATGTCCAATATGGCGCGACCGCAGGCGGAGGCTGCGGGGCCGGTAAAGGCTTGTCCGCCGCGAAGGCAGTGCTCCCCGCGATCAGAAGCGGGCTCAGGAACAGCCCGGCGTGGCGCATCATCGTATGGGCTTTCATCTCACACAGCTTTCGAGGCAGAAGAGGTCAGGGCGGCGAGGCATCCCGCGATGGAGGCCGTACAACCGAAGGCGTTGAGCGCGACGCCTGCCCAGCGCCAGAATGGAGACGGCCACAGGCCGGGATCGCCCGTGACGGCCTGCCACACGGCGAAGGCGCCCAGCGCACCGGCAACGACGCTCAAGGCGAGGTAGGGCCAGGTCCATCGCCGTGCCAACAACGGGAACAGCCCGGCCATGATCACGAGCACGGCGGCTCCAGTCCATGAGGCGGTCGGCCCTAGAGGTCGCGAGCCCGCCGCAATCAGCATGACGCCGGCGACGTTCCAGAGCGCAGACAGCGCTGCCCACACGATCTGACCGAGCACGGGGGCGGGGGCGGTCATCGGCCGTGACGCAGTGCAAGCGGGGAGCTTGGCCGCTGCCGATGGGGCCGCACAGCACGAGATCCTGACGGTTTCCGCATTCCGCTCTCCGCCTGCAACTTCGACTTGACTTTAACCGGTGATCGGACGGACGTTTGTCAGTATCGGGACAATCCGCGGGAAATATTTCAGGGGCTGGCGGTGCCTGACGGGGAAGATGCTTCTCTTCTTGCCGCGATGACGGGGCGGGGCTGGCTTTCAGCCCAGGCGCCCGCCTTCCAGCGCGATGTGCTCAAGGTCGGCCGATTGAGACAGTTCGACGCGAAGGAGAGCGTGTTCGAGGTCGCAGACGAACCCGGAGGGATCTACGGCATCGCTACCGGTTCGTTCTTCGTCTCAGTGCCGACGCAGGCCGGCAGCGTCCTCCTCGCGCACATCATTCGTCCCGGCACGTGGTTCGGCCACGGTCCCGCCTTGACCAGCGACACTAGAAAGCTGGCCTTCAAGGCGGCGGAGCCGTCGCGCGTGGTCTACCTCCCGCTTGCCGCCATTCGAAAGCTGCAGGCCGATGATCCGGACTATACGCGCGCCTTTGCCTCGCTGCCCGAACACAATATCCGGCAGCCGATCCAGGCCCTAGCGGACCTCCTCATCCCCCACAGCAACAGGCGGATTGCCGCCGTCCTACTGAGGGTAACGGCGGCCCTGGATCCCGACATCGCCCAGCCGCCGGAGGGCTACATGCTCACGCAATCGGACCTGGCACAGATGGCCAACGTGTCGCGACAGGTCACCAACGCGACCCTTCGCAGGTTCGGGGCCAAGGGGTGGCTCTCTACCACCTACAATCGGATCCACGTCCACGATGCGCGAGCCCTTGAGCGGTTCGTAGCGACTGGGGACGCATAACTGTTCCGGTTCCTGCTGAAGCGCCGCCGTCGTTCTGAAGATGCGCCCCCGGCACTATCGAGCGCTGCAAAGGTTGACACATCAGAACGCCGTCCCCATGCCGCAGCGTCGGAGGGGGCGGTCCTTCGTGCTTCAAGCTTGGACGTACGTGGGACTGAAAGTGGGGCCGCATACGACGCTTGGCGCCTTTCGCAAGCAATTTTAGTGACGTTGACCTGCCACTGCTTCTCTCTTCCATGTCGAGTTAGAGTCCGGCCTGACGAGGGACGGACAGATGAAGCGTGCACGGTTCACAGAGGACCAGATCATCGGGGTGCTGAAGGAGCACGAAGCGGGCGCCAAGACGGCTGACCTTGCCCGAAGGCACGGGATCTCCGAGGCGACGCTCTACAACTGGAAGGCCAAATACCGCGGTATGGACGTGTCCGAAGCCAAGCGGCTGAAGGCTCTCGAGGATGAGAACGCGAAGCTGAAAAAGCTGCTGGCGGAGCAGATGCTGGATGCCACCGCACTTCGTCAGCTTCTTGCAAAAAAATGCTAGGTCCCGCCGCCAAGCGCGAGGCGGTCGCGCATCTGAAGGCCTTACTCGTCCTGTCGGAGCGGCGGGCCTGCAGCATCGTCTCGGCGGATCGGACGATGATCCGCTACCGCTCTCGCCGGCCGGCGGATACGGCGCTGCGCGAGCGTCTCGGGCTCTGGCGAACGAACGGCGCCGGTTTGGATATCGTCGCCTGTTTGTCCTGCTTCGCCGGGATGGCGAGCCGTCGGGCATCAACCGGATCTATCGGCTCTACCGCGAGGAGGGGCTGACATTGAGGAAGCGACGCGCCCGGCGGCGCGCGGTCGGCACCAGGGCGCCGGTCCTCATGGAAGCGCAGGCAAACGCCCGCTGGTCGGTGGACTTTGTCCATGACCAGTTGGCCTGTGGGCGGCGCTTTCGAGTCCTCAACGTCCTCGACGATGTGACCCGGGAGTGCCTTGCAGCGACCCCGGACACGTCGATCTCGGGGCGGCGTGTCGCCCGAGAACTGATGGCCCTGATCGCCAGGCGGGATAAGCCGGGCATGATCGTCTCCGACCACGGGACGGAGTTCACCTCGAACGCCATGCTCGCCTGGGCCGCCGAGCACCGAGTGACCTGGCACTTCATCGCGCCGGGCAAGCCCATGCAGAACGCCTATTGCGAGAGCTTCAACGGCCGAATGCGCGACGAGCTCTTGAACGAGAGCTTGTTCTTCGGCCTCGACCACGCCCGGGCGAAGATCGCCGTCTGGGCGGACGACTACAGCCGGAGCCGACCACACTCGGCTCTCGGCTACCAGACCCCGGTCGTCTACGCGGCCAATCTCACCGCAACGGCCGATCGGCTGCGCAACCGAGACCAGCTCCGCCGCCGCCTCTCGGTCGGGATGTTGTGGCAGGCGTAGGCTAAGGCGGCGCGCCGCCTCGACCCGATCCACTCGGTTCAGGTAGGCGAAGAGGCCGATCACGTCGCCCTGGTCGCCAGTTGCGAAGTCGGCCCACAGCCCGGTCTTCAAGTTGACCTTGAAGCTCCCGAGGTTCTTGTCGTCACGCGTGGGGTTGAGCGCGAACCCACTCGTCGCCCTCCCGGCGGCCCCGCGGCAGCCAAGCAGGAACGAGGCGCCGCAGTTCGGCGACCGCCGCCGACCGGATCCGGTCGAAGTTCAGGCAGGAGGCACCGTTGCGCGCCCGCGAGGTCCGGACCGGCATGGCCTAGTCCTCCAGCCGCAGGAACTGGCGCAGTGCGGCGACCGGGATCAGCCGGCGACCTGCGACCTTAACGCTGCCGAGCTCACCGTTCCTGATAGCGACGTAAAGCGTGGACCTAGAGAGTCCAGACGCCTTCTGTGCCTCGTCGATCGATAGCGTCAAGCGGTCGGAGAGAATGGGGTAATTTTCCATGTGATCTCCTCATGCTTCGTAGCACAGGGAAGTCCATAATTTTCCATAACTATACTGTAGGACGTGCTGTCATTTTTTGGCGACGCCAACAAATGACATCAATCTCTATCCACTGTATTATAAAGTCCCATTACCGTGCCTACACTTCGTCATGGGCGTCCTGCGGTCCGCGTCGACGCGGGGCCCTTCGCGCCGATCGGAGCCGACTAGACGCAATTCTTGGTTGAGCTGTCACCCGATCCGTGGCGGAGGTCATCCAATTGGTCGGCCCACCACTGCATCATTCTCACGCGCTCATCCCAGAATTCTCCCCTCGCGTAGGCGCGGCGGATGGCGTTCTGCTCGACATGCGCCAGCTGACGCTCGATCGCATCCGCGTGCCAGAGGCCGGACTCGTTGGCGATGGTCGCGAAGGTCGCCCGGAAGCCGTGGCTCGTCATCTGGTCGGGGCCGAAGCCGACCCGGCGCAGCGCCTGGTTCAGCGTGTTCTCGCTGATCGGCTTCTGCGCGTTCGTGGTCCCGGCGAAGACCAGATCCGAGCGGCGGGCGACCTTGTGGTACTCCTCCAGCATCTCGATGGCCTGCCTCGGGAGTGGGATCTTGTGCGGCCGACGCATCTTGGTGCGCGCGGCCGGGATGCTCCAGACCTTGCCTTCCAGGTCGAACTCGTCCCACTTCGCGAGCCTGAGTTCCCCGGGGCGGGGCACGAGCAGGGCCAGAAGCTGCAGCGCCACCTTGGTCGCCGGCTGGCACTGGTACCCGTCGATGGCCTGCAGGAGCGGCCCGAGACCCTTCGGGTCCGTAACCGCGGCCCGGTGCTTCACCCGGGGTGTGGTCAGAGCTCCCCGAAGTGCCCCAGTCGGGTCGTTCTCTGCCCGCCCGGTCGCGATCGCGTTACGGAAGACCGAGCCGATGGCGGATCGAAGCCGGATTGCGGTCTCGTGAAAGCCCTTGCCCTCGACCTCGCGCAGAACCTCCAGGACCTCACGGGCCGAGATCTCGCGGATCGGCCGGGAGCCGAGGCGCGGCCGAACGAGCCGCATCAGCCACTCCCGCTTCGAGAGCGTCGCCTCCGCCCGGCACCTGAGCTTCACCAAGGCGGCGATCGAGCTGAACGTGACCCAGGCCGCCGTCAGCCACCAGGTGAAGGCGCTCGAGGAGCGCTTCGGCATCGTCCTCTTCCGCCGCCTGCCGCGCGGCCTGGCGCTGACCGACGAGGGGCGGTCGCTCCTGCCTACCCTGCAGGAGACCTTCGACCGGCTCTCCATCGCCCTCGATCGCTTCCAGGGACGGCACAGCCGGGAGGTGCTGCATGTCGGGGTCGTCGGCACCTTCGCGCTCGGCTGGCTCCTGCCGCGCCTCGGCGATTTCGAGGCCGCCTGCCCGCATGTCGACCTCCGGCTGACCACCAACAACAACCGCGTCGACATCGCCACCGAGGGCCTCGATTTCGCGATCCGCTTCGGCGGCGGCGCCTGGCATCTGACCGAGGCCGACCGGCTCGTCGAGGCCCGCCTGTCGCCGCTCTGCCGGCCGGAGGCGGCGGCGCGGCTCGACGCCCCCGAAGACCTGCGCGGGGAGGTGCTGCTGCGCTCCTACCGGGCCGACGAATGGGAACTGTGGAGCGCGGCCGCAGGCATCGAGCCGCTCGCCGCGCGCGGGCCGGTCTTCGACAGTTCGCTCGGCCTCGTCGAGGCCGCCTTGCTCGGCGCCGGCATCGCCCTCGTGCCCGTCGCCATGTTCCCGCGTCACCGTCGCGAGGGCGCCCTCGTCCAGCCCTTCCAGACCGAGGTCGCCGCCGGCTCCTACTGGCTGACACGCCTCCAGTCGAGCCCCCTCACCGCCGCGATGACGGACTTCCGGACCTGGATCCTGGCGACCGCGGCCGGGGCGCGGTGACGGGGATCACGGCCCCATCAGGACCCAGTAGTTGTGGGTGCCCGTATGCCGTCCCCGCGTCTTGTCGTCCGTATGCAGAAATCCCCAGCGGTCGTCCCAAGACAGCTGGCCCATGAAGTCGCACTCGACCGTGCCGTAAAGCCCGCTGTGGTAGTCGACGATGTTGCCGTACGGCCAGGGATCCGTGACGAGGAACAGCGTGGCGTCCTCGTTGCAGCCGACGATGGTTAAGTAATGGGTGTTGCCGTTCGCCTTGATTCGTCCACCCGCGACCGCCATCGGGTCGTTGTGCCCGACGAACACGCGGACCGCCGTCCCCTTCGCCAGCTTCTCCTTGATCCGCTGCCGGCCCCGGTCCGCGACCTCCTTGTCGAGCGGGATCGCCTGCTTGTTGATCGTCGCCCCCTTGATCGGTGTGTAGTAGTAATTCTGCTCCGTCATGAAATGGTGGTCGCCGAAATAGTCGTGCCCGAACTGGTTGAGCGAGGCGCCGCAGTTCCAGCGCTTCGGATGGTCGGGATCGGTGATTTGCTTCAGGGGCTGGTCCTTCAGGACCCTGTCCCAGTTGTGCCAGTCGTTGATGAGCTGGTCGCCCTTGGAGTCCGTCTCCGAGTTCTGGTTGTTCTGCTTCGCGAGGATGCGCCGGTAGACGTCGAGCCGGAACAGATCCGTACTGCGACCGAGCTCCGCGATCAGGTCGTACTTCATCCCGGTATGGTTCAGCACGATGCCGACGGTAATGGTCAGGAATGTCGGATCGTTGCTGGCGGAATTGATGATGCGAGCCACCCCCGTCGCCATACCGCGGGCCTGGATCGTGAAGCGGGTGACATGCTTCTGCTTGTTGTGGGAAATGTTTGAGATCCTCACGACATCGGAATCCGTCTCGATGACCGGCTCGGCCCCGCGCCAGTTGAACAATTCCATCTCGATCTTGTTGGGACCATTGAGGTTGATCCACGAATGCAACGGCAATTCACGATACTGTTTGCCGTGGAGGCCAAACAACTCCATAACAAATCCCCCCGCGAAGAAAATAGAAGAACAAGATACACGATCAGCGAGGGGCGGACAGTAAACAGCCTGTGAGAGTGCTTGCCCTTGTTTGCTGCGCCCCGAAAGCCGGGCCGCTCTGCCCTGAGCCGCATGGCCCCACGCCGGCAACCCGGCTAACGTTCCGATCCCTCTCGCCGGACCTTCACCTTCATGACCGTCTACGACTTCTCCACGCCCCTCGACCGCCGTGCCCACGACAGCGACAAGTGGCTCCGCTACCCGGCCGACGTGCTGCCCATGTGGGTCGCCGACATGGACTTCGCGTGCGCGCCGGAGATCATGGACGCCCTGCGCGAGCGGCTCGCCCACCCGGTGCTCGGCTACACCAAGCCGCCGCCCGCCCTGAAGGCGGCGATCGCCGCCGACATGGGCGCGCGCTACGGCTGGGCGGTGGAACCCGACTGGGTCACCTTCGTGCCCGGCGTGGTGCCGGGCCTGAACCTCGCCATGAAGATGCTCGCCGCGGAGCGCCCCGGGCAGGGCGTCACGGTGCAGACGCCGTCCTACCCGCCGATCCTCGCCGTCCCCCTGCGCTGGGGCTTCGAGCGTCACGACGTCGAGCTGACCGCCACCGCGGCCGGCCCCGTCCTCGACCGCGACCGCCTCACGGCCGCCCTGGGGCGCTCCGCCGCCTTCATTCTGTGCAACCCGCAGAACCCGACCGGCAAGGTCTACGCACGGGACGACCTGACCGCGATCGCCGAAGCCTGCCTCGCCCGCGACGTGCTCGTGGTCGCCGACGAGATCCATTCCGACCTCGTCTTCGACGGCCGCCGCCACGTCCCCTTCGCGTCGCTCTCCCCCGAGATCGCCGCCCGCACCATCACCTTCATGTCGGCCGCCAAGACCTACAACGTGCCTGGCCTGCACACCGCCTACGCGATCATTGCCGACAAGGCCCTGCGCGACCGGTTCGAGACCGCCCGCGACGGCCTGGTCGGCACCGGCGACCTCCTCGGCTACACCGCCACCCATGCCGCGGTCACCCGTGCCGGTCCCTGGCGTTCGGCGCTGCTCCGGGTCCTCGAGGCCAGCCGCGACCACCTCGTCGCCGAGCTCCGCCGCCGTTTCCCGTCGATCCGGGTCACCGCCCCCGAGGGCACCTACCTCGCCTGGCTCGACTGCTCCGCCCTCGGCATCCCGGGCGAGGTCCAGGAGGCCTTCCTCCGCCACGGCCGCGTCGCCTTCAGCCCCGGCTCCAGCTTCGGCGCCGGCTTCGAAACCCACGCCCGCTTCAACTTCGGCTGCCCCCGCCCCCAGATCGACGACGCCCTCGACCGAATGGAAGCCGCGCTCGCCGCCATGGCCCGCTGATCCCGCTTCCACGCGGCGCAGATCCCGCGGCCGAGCACGGAATTCCGGATCGGCGGCGCGCGCCGCGGCCCGCCGACCTCGCTGGATCCCGGATCGGGGGCGCGTGCCGCGCCTTGTCCGGGAATGCGGTGGAGGGGACAAGAAAAATTAAACGTGGGGAGCGGCTCCCCGCCCCCGCCCCCGATCCCCGCGAGCCTCACGCCCCACGGGTCGGATCCGTGAGCGGCTCGGCCATGTCATGCGACGCGACGGTCGGGGCGGTGTGGGGCCAGCCGGGCTGGCGCTCGATGGTGCGACGGACGCGGGGGCGGTCGCCCTGGTGCAGGCGCCGGATCTCGTCGCTGACCGCGGCGTCGCTCTTCGTCATGCGCTGGTTGTGGCGCACGTACTCGACCCAGGTCGGCGTCTGGTAGCGCTCGATCCAGACGCGGTCGTTCTCCAGATCGCGCAGCAGCGACCAGTGGCGCGCCCCGTCCCGTCGGCGGATGCGACGGCGCTCGGCCATCACGGCCAGGAATCGGCCGACGTCCTCCGGCCGGATGACATACTCGATGGTGATCACAACGGGCCCCGTCTGCGGCCGCACGTCGACCTGGATGGAGGGCTCCCGCCAGCGGTTCAGCGGCTCCAGGTCGACCCCGTCGATCTCCGGCAGCGGGAAGCGCAGCCCGAGCGCCGCGCCCGCGGCGAGCGCGACGGCCGAGAAGAGAAGCGCATCCGCAGTGCCGTAGGCTTCCGCCGCCGCGCCCCACACCCAGCTGCCGAGCGCCATGCCGCCGAAGGTCGCCATCTGGTAGAGCGCCAGCGCGCGCCCGAGCACCCAGCGCGGCGAGGAGAGCTGCACCGTCGCGTTGAAGCTCGACAGTGCCAGCACCCAGCTCGCCCCGCCGAGCGCCATCGCAAGGGTCGTCAGCGGGGTCGACCGGCTGAGCCCCGAGACCCCGGCCGATACCGCGAAGCTCAGGAAGGCGACGCGCGTCAGCGTCTCGAGCGACCACGCCTGCCGCAGCCGGCGGCTCAGGAAGGCCCCGCCGACCGCGCCCGCCCCGAAGCCGCCGAGGAGGATGCCGAAGGTGAGCGGGCCGCCGCCGACCAGGTCGCGCGCGACGAGCGGCATCAGGGCCTGCACGGACCCGGCCGCGAATCCGAAGCAGGCGCCGCGCAGGAGAACGGTCCAGAGCCCCGGCGACATGGCGACGTAGCGGATGCCGGCCGCCATGGCGGGCCAGAGCCGTTCCGGCGGCAAGGTCCGCGGTCGCGCCGGAGGCTTCCAGCGGGCGAGAACGCTGACGAGCCCGACATAGCTGACCGCATTGGTGGCGAAGGCCGCGAACGCCCCGACGCTCGCCACGATGAGCCCGCCGAGGGCCGGCCCGACGCTGCGGGCGATGTTGAACCCCATGCTGTTCAGCGTGATCGCCTGCGGCAGTTCCTCGCGCGGCACCATCTCCCCGACCAGCGACTGCCAGGCCGGCCCGTTGAACGCCGTGCCGCAGCCGACCAGGAACGTGAAGGCGAGCAGCAGCCACGGGTTGATGACCCCGAGCCAGGTCGAGACCGCAAGCGAGACCGACACGACGAACATGAAGAGCTGCGCCGAGAGCATCAGCTTTCGCCGGTCGAAATTGTCCGCGATCGCCCCCGCCACCAGCGAGAACAGCATGATCGGCAGCGTATTGGAGGCCTGCACCAGGGCGATCAGGTCGGCCGAGGCCCCGAGCGAGGTCATCAGCCACGCCGCCCCGACGGACTGGATCAGCCCGCCGAGATTCGACGCGAGGCTGGCGATCCAGACCGCGAGAAAGATCCTGTGGCGGAACGGGGAACCGGGAACGGAGCCCTCGGTCAAGGGGCGGACCTCCAGGGGTCGGGTGGCGAAGCAGTCGGGGCGGGGATCGGACAATGCCGCCGAAACGGCGCCGAGGGAAGCAGGGCCGAGCGCTGCGGACAGGCCCGCGACGCCACGCCCCGGACGACGGCGGGCCGAACCGGCGACGGCCGTCCGCGTTCGAACCGCGGGCCGGGACCTCCCCACCACCCCGGGCCCGGGCTAAAAGGACCGAACCGCCGCCCGGCCGCGCGGCGCGAGGGACAAGCCATGACCGACCTGCCCGCTTCCGCCCTGATCGTCGAAGTCGGCCCGCGCGACGGCCTGCAGATCGAGCGCAAGATCCTCTCGGTCGACGAGAAGCTCGCCCTCGTCGAGGCCTTGGTGGCATCCGGCATCCGGGAGATCGAGGTCGGCTCCTTCGTCAGCCCCCGGGCCGTGCCCCAGATGGCGGGAACGGACGAACTCGTCGGTCGCCTGCCGCGCCGCCCGGGGGTCGCCTATCGGGGCCTCTGGCTCAACGCCAGGGGCCTGGAGCGCGCGATCGCGAGCGGCGGGGTCGACCTCGACGGCAAGCTCTCGATCACAGCCAGCGAGACCTTCGCGCGCCGCAACACCAACCGGTCGATCGAGGACGCCCTGGCCGAGATGCCCGCCTGGATCGACCTCTACCGGGCGGCCGGTGTCGAGCCCCAGGCCCTGAGCGTCATGGCCGCTTTCGGCTGCAACTACGAGGGACCGGTGCCGGCGGCGACAGTCCTCCGCCTCGTCGCCCGCGTCGACGCCCTGCTGGCCGACCACGGCGCGCGGCTCCGCCAGGTGCGCCTCGCCGATACCATGGGCTGGGCGAACCCCGAGCAGGTCACCCGCCTCGTCGGCGACCTGCGCGCCCGCTGGCCGGACCTTGGCGTCCGCCTGCACCTGCACGACACGCGCGGCATGGCGATCGCCAATGCCTATGCGGCGCTGCGGATCGGGGTCCGCGAGTTCGACGCCGCGGTCGGCGGCCTGGGCGGCTGCCCCTTCGCGGCGAATGTCGGCGCCGCGGGCAACGTCGCCACCGAGGATCTGGTCTTCCTCTGCGAGGAGACCGGGGTGGCGACCGGCATCGACCTGAACGCGCTGGTGGAGGCCGGCCGCCTCGCCGAATCCATGGTCGGTCGGGACCTGCCAGGCAAGCTCCTGAAGGCCGGGTCGCTCGCCCGGTACCGGGCGGCGCGACCGGACGCGCCCCAGTGAAGCGACTGGCTCGCCGCCGATCGTCCACTCGTTCGATCCGCTGAAACAGTCCGTTCAAAGGCGGCGGCCTGCGATCAACCCGTCGTGAGGACCCTCGTTTTTCTACGTAAGTGATGATCTGAAAGAGCGCACGCGAGTAAGGAACGCGTCATGCCAACGAACCTCGGAGCACCACGGATGGACATGGATCGTCGTACGCTGATCGCCGCCTCGCTCGCCTCGATGGCGGCCGGCACCGTGACGGCCGGCAAGGCCTCGGCCCAGAGCGCCGGAGGCGCCGTCACCCCGAAGGTGCCCGCGGCGGCGCACGTCTTCAAGCTCGGTGACTTCTCGGTCGCCGCCGTGCACGACGGCTCGGCCCAGCGCCCGCTGCCTCCCGGCTTCATCCGCAACCTGTCGGACGCCGAGACCGCCGCCGCCTTCGCGGCCGTCGGCCTGCCGGCCGACAAGCTGAGCCTGACCTTCACCCCCATGCTGGTCTCGACCGGCAAGAACCTGGTGCTCTTCGACACCGGCTTCGCCGACACGGGCGGCCCGACCACCGGCAAGCTGATCGCCAACCTGGCCGCCATCGGCATCAAGCCCGAGGACATCGACACCGTCGTCCTCAGCCACTTCCACGGCGACCACATCAACGGCCTGCGCGACAAGGCGGGCGCCCTGCTGTTCCCGAAGGCCGAAGTCGCCGTGCCCGCGAAGGAATGGGCCTACTGGATGGACGACGCCACCATGAACGCGGCCCCCGAGGCCGCCAAGGGCGGCTTCCAGGGCGTCCGTCGCGCCTTCGGCGCCGAGGCCGGCAAGGTCCGCCGCTTCGACTGGGGCCAGGAGATCGTCCCCGGGGTGACCGCCCTGCAGGCCGACGGGCACACGCCGGGCCACACCGCATTCATCATCGCGTCCGGCAAGGAGCAGATGATGTATGTCGCCGACATCACCAACAACCCGGCGATCTTCGCGAAGAACCCGGACTTCAAGGCGGTGTTCGACATGGACGCCGACCGGGCCATCGCGACCCGCAAGGCCATCCTCGACCGCGCCGCCGCCGACAAGATCCGCCTCTCCTTCTACCACGGCGCCTTCCCGTCCACCGGCTTCGTCGCGAAGTCCGGCAACGGCTACGACTTCAACCCCGCCTTCTGGTCCTGACCGCCGCGGGGCGCGAGCGCGAGCCGAAGCCCCGCGACCCCTGTCGGGCGCCGCCGCCAAAGGCGCCCGTTCCCGCCCCGGATGCGCCCGCGTCCGGGGCTTTCTTCTGCGCCCGGCACGCACTGCCGCAATCCGTGCCAGTTGCCTAGCGTTGCCGGGCACGATGCACAAACTTGCTCCACCAGGCCTCATTGTATCCAAAATGACCCGAGGCTAACCTTGCTGCTGGCGACCCGGCCGCTTCGCCGGGCTTCGCGGCCATCCCCGCCCGGAGGTTCCAGGAGCATGACCGACCACGCCCTGCCGGCCCCGCGCCACGAGCGCACCGGCATCGTCCTGATGCTGGTCGGCATCGGCCTCTTCTCGATCGTCAACGCGGTCATCAAGGAGCTGACCTTCCGCTTCTCGGTGACCGAGATCATCGTCTTCCGCAATTTCTCCGCGCTGATCCCGATCGTCCTGATGGCCGGCTCCATGGGCGGCCTCCGCGTGCTGCGCCCCACCCGATTCCGGCCGCAGGCGATCCAGGCGCTCCTGTTCCTGGTGGCGATCTACGGCCACTTCTATGCCTTCAAGCTGATGCCCATCACCGACGCGACGGCGATCTCCTTCGCCCAGCCGATCATCGTCGTGGCGCTCTCCGCGCCCCTCCTCGGCGAGCGCGTCACCCCGGCGCAATGGGCGGCCGTCGTCATGGGCTTCGCGGGCGTCCTCCTGATGGTGAGCCCGAGCGGGCAGGCCCTCAACATCGGCGCCCTCTGCGCGGCCGGCGGCACCATGGCGAGCGCGCTCTCCATGCTGCAGCTGCGCCAGCTGACCGCCACCGACACCTCGATCGCCATCCTGTTCTGGACCATGGCGATCTCCGGCGCGGCGGCCCTGCCCCTCCTGCCCTTCGACTGGGTGACGCCGACGCCCTGGCAGGCGCTGGGCCTCGTCGCCACGGGCGTCGCCTGCGGCATCCTGCAATACCTGACGACCCTCGCGCTGCACCACGCCAGCGCCGCCGCGGTCGCCCCGACCCGCTACACCAGCATCGTCTGGGCCCTCGCCATCGACGTCGCCTGGTTCGCCGTCGTCCCCTCCCCGGCGGTGCTGACCGGCGCCGCCGTCGTCATCGCCGCCGCCGTCCTGGTGCTCAGGCGCGAGGAGGCCTGAATCCCGTCACCGTTCATCCGTCCAAGGCTGGAGACGATTCGATGCACAAGATCGCCATTCCCTCCTTCGTCATCGACCGCGTCATGGAGCGGCGCGGCCGCCTGCACGTGTTCGACGAGATCGACCCGACCCGCACGGCCATGATCGTAGTCGACCTGCAGAACGGCTTCATGGCGCCCGGGCAGCCCTCCGAGATCGCCTATGCGCGCGAGATCGTGCCGAACGTCAACGCCATCGGGGAAGCCCTGCGCGCCGCCGGCGGGACCGTCGTGTACATCCAGAACACCTTCACGGACGAGACCCAGGCCACCTGGTGCACCTGGTTCGACAATTTCATGAAGGACGAGCTCAAGGCCCGCATGATCGCGGCCTTCACGCCGGGCAGCTTCGGCCACGCCATCTATCCGGAACTGACCGTGCTGCCGCAGGATTGGAAGGTGCAGAAGGAGCGCTTCGGCGCCTTCGTGCCCGGCTCTTCCGACCTGGACGCCAAGCTGAAGGCGGCCGGCATCGACACGCTGCTGATCGTCGGCACCGCCACCAACGTCTGCTGCGAATCGACCGCGCGCGACGCCATGATGATGAACTACAAGGTGATCTTCCTCTCCGACGCCAATGCCTGCCGGACCGACGAGGAGCATAACGCCACCCTCGGCAACATGCTGGCGCTCTTCGCAGACGTCCGCTCGACCGCCGAGGTGGTGGCCCTGATCGAGGCCGGCGCGGCCGTCGGCACGCCGATCGCGGCGGAGTGACGGACGGCCTGCGGGCGTGGCCGGGCTTCCGCCCCTCGCCCGCACGGCATCGTCATGGCGGCCGGGCCGGCGCTCCCTCGGCGCAGGTGGCCGGCGCCGTGCCTCTCGCCCGGCGCGGGTGCGCACCGGCTCAGCTGCGCCATGTCGCGGCCGCTCGAGCCGGCGCGCGTCCTTGCAAGGACCGGATCCGATGGACGACGCCGGGCAGCCGGCCAGGGCGGAGGCGTGCCGGACGCGGCCGACCCCGGCGGGGACGCGCCGCGGACCTTGCGGTGCCGAGGTCAGGCCGCGGCGGGACGGGTACGGGCGACCTTGTCGATCTTCTTGGCCTCGACCTTCTTCCACTGCTGCACGAGGCGCCGTCCGGCCTGGTAGACGTGCTCGCGCTGGAGCGCCTCGGCCCGGGAGGCCTGGCGGTTGAAAATCGCGTCGGCGATCTCGACGTGGTCCTGGTAGGCGCGCATCAGGTACTCGGCCTCGAACCACTGGAACTTGATGTGCGCGATGATCGGGACCTCGCGCGACTTGCGGATCAGGGAGCCCAGATAGGCGTTGTCGGCCGCCTGATGGATGATGCTGTGGAACTGCTCGTTGAGCTGCGTCCACTGCGTCCGGATCTCCTCCGTCCACTGGTGCTCGTCGACGAGCTTGGCCGAATCGGCGAGCACCCTGTGCATCAGCCCCCGCGCCTCGTCGGTCAGCCCCTTCTCGGCGGCGAGCCGGGCGGAGAGGCTCTCGAGCGAACAGCGGACCTCGTAGATGGCCGCGATGTCCTTCGACGAATAGCTGCGGACGACGTAGCCGCTGTTGGGGGTGTAGTCGAGGAGCCCTTCGGCCGCGAGGGTGGAGAGGGCACCCCGGATCGGCGTGCGGGAAACGCCGAGCGACGTCGCCAGGTCGATCTCGTTCATGCGGGCTCCACCCGGATACTCGCCGCTCAGCACGCCATTGCGCAAGGTGCGGGTCACGGCCTGACTGCGTGTCGCCATCTGTATACCTTTCCTTCCTCCCAGGAGAGCCCCGGCCGTTGTCTTCGCCCGCTCGGCCGGAACTCGCCACGCTTCGGCCTCCCCTCCGGCGCGCGGCGTTTCAGGACTTAGCGGAGCGGCATGCGACTGTCCAGAGAGACGACCCCGGATCGTACGCAATCCGCGTCTCTCCGGATGGATCGCACAACCTCGCCGTTTTTCTCCCTTTGCCGCATTGCGCCGGACCAGCCGAGAGGCTAAGCAGGATTGCATTCAATCAGATGACTCTTGCGGTTTCGTATCCAACACTTGTCAAAGCCGGAGGCCGAATGTCAGAGCGCGCGAGATCGGTTTCGACCGCCTGGTCCCGCCGCGCCTGGCCGCAGGTCGAGGCCCGCACCCGCGGCGTCCGGGGGCGCTGGGACGGCATCGCGCCGAACGTGCGCGGCATCATCTGGATTCTGCTGTCGGGCGTCTTCTTCACCGTGATGTCGGCGGTGATCAAGCTCCTCGGCACACGGATCCCGGTCCTGGAGATCCTGTTCGTCCGCCAGCTCGTCCTCAGCGTCTTCGTCGCGCCCACGGTGTTAAGATCGCCGGTCGCCGCGTTCCGGACGCCCTATCCCGGCCTCCACGCCCTGCGCGTGACCCTGTCGGTCGTCGCCATGAGCGCGGGCTTCGCCGCCATCGTCCACATGCCGCTCGCCGACGCGGTGGCGATCGGATTCTCCAAGAGCTTCTTCGTCACAATCTTCGCGATCCTGATTCTCGGCGAGATCGTCTCCCGCCAGCGCTGGGGCGCCACCATCGCGGGATTCCTGGGCGTCATCATCATGCTGCAGCCCTCGCCCGAAGGCCTCGACCGTTACGCGCTCCTGTCGCTCGTCTCCGCCGCCGCGGCCGGCCTGATCATGGTCATCATCCGCCGGCTTGCCCAGAAGGAGAAGCTCGTCACCGTCATGGCCTACCAGTCGATCGGCGTCGGCCTCGTCTTCGCCGGCCCGGCGCTCTGGTCCTGGGTCCCGCCGACGCCGACCGAGTGGCTGCTGCTCCTCTCCGTCGGCCTGCTGTCCGGGGCGGGGCAGAGCCTGAACTTCGCAGGCTTCCGCGTCGGCGAGGCGGCGGCTGTCGCGTCGGCCGACTATCTCCGCCTCGTCTACGCCACCCTGCTCGGCCTCTGGCTCTTCGGCGAGTTCCCGAGCCTCGCGACCCTGATCGGCGCCGCCGTGATCGTCGCCACCAGCGTCTACTCGATCACCTACGAGCGATCCCGCGGCGCCCGCGAGGCCCGCCTCGCCGCCGCACGCCCCGTCGAAGCCCCGGCAGAGTGAACCGCGCGAGGGGCGAGCGCCCCGGCGGGCCCGCGTTCCGTCCCCCGACCCGGGCGACGGGGGACGATGGCTGCGCCTCGCTCAACCATACGACCAGAAGCACGGCGCGTGCCCGCGCCTTGTCCTGGGTTGCGCCTGGAGAGACGGGGTTCGCAGGATCCACGGACCTCGGGGCACCGCCTCTCCCTCGCATCCCCGGCCGGAGCGCCGGGGCCCAGCGCCCTCCACCGGCCGCAGCGCCGCCGCCCGCGCTGGATCCCGGATCTGCGGCGCGTGCCGTGCCTTGTCCGGGAACGCGGTGGGTCGGCGGGGGTCGAAAGGAGCCCCGGCTTCGGGGGCACCGCCCCGCCCCCGGATCGGCGGCGCGTGCCGCGCCTTGTCCGGGGAATACGGAAGAGAGGTAGGCGTTCGCAGGATCCACGGACCTCGGTGCACCCCTCTCACCCGCCGCCCCTCGGAGCATGACGGAGAGCCCGCCCGTCGGGCGAACGGGTGCTATTCCGCAGGCTCCTCGATCGGCTTCGGGTCCGGGCCCGGAGGGCGGACGACCCGCTCGGGTCCCACGATGCGGTCCATCAGGGCGAAAACCGGGCCGGCGCTGACCATGACGAGGACGATCCGCACGATGTGATGCGCCGCCACGAAGGCGACGTCCGTGTGGATCGCCAGCGCCACCAGGCTCATCTCGGCGAGGCCGCCGGGCGAGTAGGCGAGCATGATCGGCACCATGCCGTAGCCCGTCGCGTGTCCGAGGATATAGGCGAAGCTCATGGTGACGGCGAGCAGGATGGCGGTCGAGCCGACGGCGATCCGCAGCACGCGCAGGATGGTGGCCGGCGCCGTGCCGGCGAAGCGGCAGCCGAGCACCGTCCCGAGGATGAGTTGGGCCGTGTTGACGATCTCGCGCGGCGGCACGAAGTCGGTGAGCCCGCTCACATGGACCGCCGCGGAGGCCAGCATGGGCCCGAGCAGGAACGGCCCCGGCAGGTTGAGCCGCCGGCCGACGATCACCCCGACGATGCCGCAGACGACCAGGAGTTCCAGCCCCGACCAGGACGCCGCGGCGAGCGACGTGCCGAGCTGGCTGCGGTTGCCGAGCGACACGCCCTCGATCCACTGGACCAGGAAGGGCAGCGTCAGCACGATCATCAGCACGCGCGCCGAATGGGCGAGCGCGAT
Source organism: Prosthecomicrobium sp. N25 (assembly GCF_037203705.1). NCBI lineage: Bacteria > Pseudomonadati > Pseudomonadota > Alphaproteobacteria > Hyphomicrobiales > Kaistiaceae > Prosthecomicrobium > Prosthecomicrobium sp. N25. The sequence continues at coordinate 330,551 of NZ_JBBCAT010000004.1, read as the reverse complement.
CGCGTTGTGGTCGGCCCCGCGCTGTTCGCCGAGTTCGATCATCTCGACGAGCCCGCCCGGCATTCCGGCGAAATAGGCGGTCGCCCGGTCGAAGCCGGCGACCTTGTGCAGGTAGACGATGCAGGCGAGCGCCGAGACCGACACGAAGGCGGCGAGCCCGAGCACCGTCGGCAGCCAGGTTCCGACCTGCGCGACGACGTCCGGCCGGAAGCTCGAGCCGAGCATCACCCCGATGATCGCCGTCATCGGCGGGCGGATCAGCGCCGGCGCGGCCACCGGCAGGCGCAGGAGCGAGGCGACGGTCAGCACCGTCATCGAGCCGAGCATCCACGGCAGCGGCAGCCGCAGCGTCGCGAAGGCGTAACCGCCGCACCAGCCCAGCGCCAGCGCGAGCCCGAACCGGGCGTAGGGGAAGCGACGGGGCGATAGGGCGGCCGCGATGCCGGAGAGGGAGGCGAGGAAGGACTGCAAGACCATCTTCTCCGATCAGCGCGTCGCCGCCGCGCGGGCCGATTTCCCCGACCGATAGGCCAGGGCCGTCGAGGCCATGATCACCAGCGTCCCCACCACGACCGGCACCGTCGGCACGTCGCCGAACACCAGGAAGCCGATCACGATGGCCCAGAACATCTTCGTATAGCTGACCGTCGACACGGTCGAGGCGTTCGCGTGGTAGAGCGCACGCACGGTCAGGTACTGGAAGGCCCCGGAGGCGAGCCCCATCGCGACCAGCCCGGCGAGCTGCGGCCCGGTCGGCGCCACCCACGAGTAGGGCAAGGTCGGCACCATCAGGACGGCCGAGACCCCGAGCGTATAGGTGACGATCGCGATCGAGGGCTCCGACTTCGACAGCCGCCGCTGCATGATCATCGAGAAGGACGAGAGGATCATGCCCGCGAAGGCGAGCCCGGCGCCGAGCGTCGACCCCTGCCCGGTCGGGTTGACCATCAGGAGCACGCCGCCGATGCCGATCAGCACGGCGGTCCATTCCCGCCACCCGACCCGGTCCCCCGCGAGCGGCGCCGACAGCAGCGTCACCGCGATCGGCTGCATGAACAGGATCGCGGTCGCGTCGGCGAGCGGCATGATGTGGTAGGCCGAGAAGATCAGGAACAGGACCCCGGTCCACACGAGGGAGAGGAACACCTGCTCTCCCGGCCGCCGGCTCGCCAGCGCCCTCATGCCCCCCATCGCGCGCGCCATCAGGAACACGGGGACGAGCGCGAAGGTGTTGCGGAAGAAGATGATCTGGTTGATCGGGAAGATCTCGGACTGCCACTTCACCGTCGCGTTGAGCATGGAGAAGAGCGCCACGCCGAGCGCCATGAGGAGCACGCCCTTGCGCGGGTCGCGCTCCTCGTCCTGGAGCGGCTTGGCGGCGAGCGTCGCGACGGCCATGGTCATTCCCCCTCAGTAGGTCAGGAACATGCGCTCGATCTCGGCAGGGTCCGAGGTCTTGGTCAGCGCCAGCGAGAGGAGCAGACGCGCCTTCTGCGGATTGAGGTTGTCGGCGATCAGGAAGCCCATCTCCCGCAGGCGCTTGCCGCGGAAGGTGCGCCCCGACCCGGCCCGGGTCGACTGCACCACCACGAGCCCCTTCTCGGCGACCGCCGCCTTGAGCACGTCCGCGTCGCCTTGGCCCGCGAAGCCCGGCGCGAAGCCGGCCGAGACGACGCCCCTGGCGCCCGCCTCCACGAAGGCGCGCGCCGCCGTCCCGTCCGAGCCCGTGTAGGCGTAGACGATGTCGACCCGCGGCACAGAGTCGAGACCCCGGATGTCGAACTCCGTGTCGGGCGCCGCCCGGCGGATCGGCTTCCGGTAGAAGACGACCGCGTCCCCGTCCGCGTGGCCGAGCACGCCGAAGTCCGGGGACCGGAAGGTCTGCAGCCGGAAGGTCGAGGTCTTGGTCACCTCGCGCGCCGCATGGATCTCGTCGTTGAGGAGGACCAGCACGCCCATGCCGCGGGCCGCCGGCGAAGCCGCTGTGCGGATCGCGTTGGCGAGGTTCATGCCCGCATCCGTGGACAGCGCCGACGCCGGCCGCTGCGAGCCGACGACCACGATGGGCACGTCCACCTTGGCGGTCAGCGACAGGAAATAGGCCGTCTCCTCCAGGCTCGCCGTGCCGTGCAGGATGACGAAGCCGGCGAGGTCGGGCGTGCCGCGCAAGAGCTCGTCCATCAGGAGGACGAGATCCTTCCAGACCGCGAAGTGGATGTTCGGGCTCGGGACCGCCTTGTATCGGACCGGGATCACCTCGGCGACCTGATGCACCTCGGGGAACTTCGCGACCACCTCGTCCGCATGCAGCATGCACTCGTTGGCACCGTAGTCGAGGATGTCGAACGGCCCGACGCCGATCGAGCAGATGGTCCCGCCGGTTCCGATGACGGCGACTTTGGGCTTCGGCATGGGCAGGGGTCCTCTCGGGTCTCGGAAGGTCAGGGGAGCGACGGCATCGTCTCGGGCACGCAGGTCTCCCGCTCGAAGGCGCCGGCGACGCGGAACAGGAGCCGCTCGTGGAAGGGGCGCCCGATCAGCTGGAAGCCGATCGGCAGCCCGCTCCCCGAAAAGCCGGCGGGCACGGAGAGGCCGGGCAATCCCAGGTAGTTCAGCGGTCGCGTGCAGTAGTTGATCCGGCCGAGCACCTCGTGGAGATCCGGCCCGTCGCGCACGTCGGTCGCCTCGAGGGTCGGCACCGGGAACCGCAGGACGGGCATGAACAGCACGTCCGCCGCCCCGAATCCGGCCGCCACGACCTCGCGCGCGATCCCCGCGCGGAGCTGCAGCGCCTTCAGGTACTCGACGGCCGTGACGCCGAAGCCGCCCTGCATGCGCGCCCTGACGAGGGGCGCGTAGAGCTCGGGGCAGGTCTTGACCCAATGCTCGTGCAGCGTGCACTGCTCCGCCCCCGCGACCGCGCCGGCGAGCCCGCCGATCACGTCGTGGTGGGGCAGCGTCACCCGCGACACGGTCGCGCCGAGGCCTTCGTAGACCCTCAGCACCGCCTCCAGCGCGGCGCCGATCTCCGGGTCGATGTCGTCGAAATAGTAGTTGGTCGGCACCGCGATCCGGAGGCCCTTCACGCCGAGGTCGAGATCCGCCTCGTAGTCGTCGGCCGGCACCGGCAGGGCGGTGGTGTCCATCGGATCCGGCCCCGCCACGATCCCCAGGAGCCTAGCGCAGTCGCGCGCGGTGCGGGCGAGCGGTCCGACATTGTCGAGCGAGAAGGACAGGCCCATGACCCCGTGCCGCGACACCCGGCCCTGGGTCGGCTTGATCCCGTAGACCCCGCAGATCCCGGCCGGCAGGCGGATCGAGCCGCCCGTGTCCGAGCCGAGCGACCCGTGCACCGTGCGCCCGCCGACCGCCGAGCCCGAGCCGGTCGAGGACCCGCCGGTGATATGCTCCGGGTTCCAGGGATTGCGGCAGTTTCCCCAATGGACGTTGTGGCCGGTCGGGCCCGAGGCGAACTCGGACATGTTGAGCGCGCCGACCTCGGTCCCGCCCGCCGCGTCGAGACGCTGCAGCACCGTCGCGGTGACGTCCGGCACGAAGCCGCGCCGGATCGCCGAGCCGCAGGTCACCGGGAAGCCGGTCCGGTAATACATGTCCTTGTGGGCGAGGATCGCGCCCGTCAGCGGTCCCGCCGGGCGGCCGGCCGCGAGCGCCGCATCCGTCGCCTTCGCCTGCAGGATGGTCCGTTCCTCGTCGACCCGGATGAAGCAGTTGAGGATCGGCCGCCGCGCCGCGATCCGGGCGAGCGCGGCCTCGGCCACTTCCAGCGCCGAGATCCGCTTCGACGCCACGGCGCCGACGACCTCCGTGAGGGCCCAGTCGGACGGATGCGCCGGGAGCCCGCTCATGGCCGCCCCCTCAGGCCTTCCTCGATAAGGAAACGGTCGAAATGCGCGGGCTCCGTGTCGAACAGGCTGCCCGCCCCGGCGACCGCGAGCGCCGCCTTCACCCCCGCCGCGGACGCGTCGATCCGCAAGGCGTCGGCAGGCGATACCGCGATCCCCTCCCCGGCCACCAAGGCGGACCGGGCGGGGGCTCGAGACGAGGGATCGGGCATGGCGGGAGATCCTGGAGGGTCGGGACGGGACGAAAAAAGGAAAGAGGCGACTAGGCCGCGGCAGGCGGGACCCGCCGCGTCGGATGCTTCGCGTCTTGCGCCCTGCCGCCGCGACCGCGGCCCGAGGGCCGTCCGGCGCGGGAGCGGCCCGGGAAGCCTTGATTACTCGGCGGCCTGCTTCAGCCCGGCGTTCTTCTCCAGGCACGCGATGGTTTCGTCCGTGGAGAGGATGTCGCCGAAGGCGTTGTAGAAGGCGATCAGCGAGGCCGTGTGCTCCTCGTCGTTCGCCGCCGCGCAGCCGTCCGTGATCATCACCGTCTTGAAATTGAGCATCATGGCGTCGCGCGCGGTCGACTCGCAGCAGACGTTGGTGACGGTGCCGGTGATCAGCACCGTGTCGAGCCCCTGCCGCCGCAGCCGCAGTTCCAGGTCGGACGACCCCTGGATGAAGGCCGAGAAGCGCGTCTTGCGCACCTCCTCGTCCTCCGGCTGGACGTCGAGCGCCTCCCAGAGCTCGTTGCCGAGCGTCCCCTCGGACATCGACCGGATCCGGTGCGCCTTCTTCTCCGGCACCGTGTAGTCGTGGAGGATCGACCAGGAGCTCAGGCACTCCTCGTAATGCGTGTTGCGGATCCAGAAGACCTTGCCGCCCGTGGCGCGGACCGCGGACGCGAGCCGGTTGACGTTCGGCACGATCTCCCGCGCCATCGGGCAGACCGCGTGGCCGACGCCGTCCATCATGAAGCCGTTCTGCAGGTCGACGACGATCAGCGCCGTCCGGGACGGATCCATGTCGGCGAACGGATGCACCGAACCGCGGCGCGCGGCGACGCGGTCGTAGACGGACTGCGGGATGGAGACCTTGTGCATGGGCTTTCCTCCTGGGGACGGCGGCGCCGCGGCCGCCGGAAGGGCGGGAGAGGACGTCAGGCGATGGCGCGCGACGCGGACGGGTCGTCGAACTGTCCGGCGCGGAAGCAGCGCACCGCCCGGTCGGGACCGACCTTGAACTCCGGCGGCTGCGAGACGAGGCACTCCTCGGTGGCCTGCGGGCAGCGCGGGGAGAAGCTGCAGCCGGCCATCAGCCGGCGCATGTCGGGCGGGCTGCCCGGGATCGCCTCGATGTCGTGCTCGCGGTCCTGGCCGTGCACGGTGGAGGCCAGCATGCCGCGCGTGTAGGGGTGCTGCGGGTTGGTCAGCACGTCCTTGACCGAGCCCATCTCGACGATGCGGCCGGCATACATCACCGCGACCTTGTCGGCGATTTGCGCCGCCACGCCGAGGTCGTGCGTGACGAAGATCACGCTCATGCCGAGCTCCTTCTGGAGCTTGCGCATCAGGATCAGCACCTGGATCTGCACGGTCGCGTCGAGAGCGGTCGTCGGCTCGTCGGCGAGCAGCAGGCTCGGATTGCAGGAGAGCGCCATGGCGATCATGGCGCGCTGCCGGAGGCCGCCCGAAAGCTCGTGCGGATAGGCCTTCAGCCGGCGCTCAGCCGACGGGACCTTGACGAACTCGAGGAGTTCGAGCCCGCGCTTGAGGCCCTCCTCCTTGCTGCAGCCGGTGTGCCGCATCACCGTCTCGGCGATCTGGTCGCCGATCGTGTAGACCGGGTCGAGCGCGGTCATCGGCTCCTGGAAGATCATGGAGACCAGGGAGCCGCGCATGGCGGTGAGCTCGGCGGAGTTGAGCGACAGGATCTCCTTGTCGGCCACACGCATGCGGCCCGAGATCTTCGTCTTGTGGGCCGGCAGCAGCCGCATCAGCGCCCGCATGGTCACGGACTTGCCGGACCCGGACTCGCCGATGATGCAAAGCACCTCGCCGGGGGTCAGCGAGAAGCTGACGCCGTTGACCGCATGCACGGTCGCCTCCCGCGAGACGAACTTGACCTCGAGGTTCTCGACCTCGACGAGCGGCCGGGTGCCGGACGCCTCCGCCGCCGGCTTCGGCGCCTCGGGCTTGGAGCGGAAGAAGAAGCTCATCGGTTTCGCTCCTGTTCAGGCCACGTTCGCAGGGCGCAGGGCGACCACGGAGGCGCCTCCCTGGGCGCCCGCGGCAGGCCGCGGATGGGACGCCGCCGGCACGGGCGGGGCCGGCGGCTTGCCGGCGCGGCTGTGGCCGCTCGCCGGGTCGTGCATGTGGCAGGCCGCAACATGGCTCGTCGCGTCGAGCCACTTCGGCAGGTGCGGCGTGTCCGTGGCACAGACCGTCTCCGCGAAGGGGCAGCGGGTCCGGAAGCGGCAGCCCGAGGGCGGGTTGATGGGGTTCGGCGGATCGCCCGCGATCGGCGCCTCCTCGACCCGCTCGTCCGGGTCCATGGAGAGGCGCGAGGCGAGCAGCGCCCGCGTATAGGGATGTTTCGGCGCCTTGTAGATCTCGTCGACCGGCCCGATCTCGACGACCTGGCCGAGATACATCACCAGCACGCGGTCGGAGATGTACTGGACCACGTTGAGGTCGTGCGAGATGAAGACGTAGGTCAGGTTGAAGTGGCGCTTCAGGTAGCGAAGCAGGTTCAGGACCTGCGCCTCCACCGACTTGTCGAGCGCCGAGACCGCCTCGTCCAGGATCAGCAGCCGGGGCGACAGGGCGAGCGCCCGGGCGATGTTGACGCGCTGCTTCTGTCCGCCCGAGAGCTCGTGCGGATAGCGCGGACCGAACAGGTTCGACCGCAGCCCCACCTTCTCGAGGAGCTCGCGGGCGAGCGCCTTCGCCTCCGCGGGCTTCATGCCGTGGACTTTGGGTCCGTAGGCGACCGAATCCTCCACCGGCAGGCGCGGGTTCAGCGAGGAATAGCTGTCCTGGAAGACCATCTGCACGGCCTTGCGGAACTCCTTCATGGAGATCCCGCGCATCTCCCCGACCGGGTCGCCGTCGAAGGTAAGCACGCCGGAGTCGTGCGGGATGAGCTGCATGAGGAGCCGGGCGAGCGTGGACTTGCCGCAGCCGGATTCGCCGACGATGCCGAGCGTCTCGCCCTTCAGCACCTGGAACGTGACCCCGTCGACGGCGCGGACGTGGCCGACCGCCCGGTTGAGCAGGCCCCCGCGCACCGGGAACCACTTCTTGAGGTCCTCGGCGATCAGCAGCGGCTGCGCCGGCCCGCCGCGGTCGCGCGGGTCGCCTTCGGGCACGACGTCGAGCTTCGGAGGATCTTTGGTGATGGTCATGGGCTCCTCCGGGCTCACATCTTCACGTCCATGGCCTGGCGCAGTCCGTCCGAGACCATGTTGAAGGAGAGCGAGGTGATGAAGATCGCCGCGCCGGGCAGCGCGCAGACCCAGGGGTTGACGTAGATGGCCTGCCGGAGCGTCGAGAGCATCAGCCCCCAGTCGGGCGTCGGCGGCTCCACCCCGAGGCCGAGGAAGGAGAGGCCCGAGGCGATCAGGATCGCCACCGAGACGAGGCCCGAGGCGTAGACGAAGACCGGCGCCAGCACGTTGCCGAGGATGTGGTTGGCGATGATGGAGGGCGTCGACGCCCCGGAGGCCCGCGCGGCCTCCACGAAGTCGAGGCCGCGCACCTGCGTGGTGGCCGTCTCGGCGATGCGGCAGAGCGGCGGGATGAAGACGAGCGTCAGCGCCAGCATGCCGTTCGACATGCCGCCCCCCATGGCGCCCGAGATGGCGACCGCCAAGAGGATCGACGGGAAGGCGTAGAAGATGTCCATCGTGCGCATGATCAGCATGTTGACCTTGCCGCCGATGAAGCCGGCGAGGACCCCGAGCGTGCCGCCGACGAGCACCGCCAGGCTGACCGGCACGAGCCCCATCAGGAGCGACGTCCGCCCGCCCCAGAGCAGGCGGGAGAGCACGTCGCGGCCGAGCTCGTCGGTGCCGAGGGTGAACTGCTTGAAGCCGATCGGCTTCAGCCGGTAGACCATCGAGGTCTTCTGCGGGTCAAGCGGCGCGATCCAGGGGGCGAGCAGTGCCGACGCCACGATCACGAGGATCACGAAGCCGAAGAACAGCGTCACGTAGTCGTAGCGGAGCCGGTAGGCGACGGACTGCCAGTAGCCGCGCACCTTGACGGGAGGCGGCTCGTCCGCCTTGGCGACTGGGATGGATCCGGCGGTGATGTCGGTCATGGGATCCTCCTCAGGCCCGCTTGATGCGCGGGTCGACGGCGGTCTGGACGAGGTCCACCACCAGGTTGGTGGCGACGAAGATGAGGGCGAGCACCAGGATCGTCCCCTGCAGGACCGGGATGTCCCGCGTCAGGATCGCCTTGTTGAGCAGGAAGCCGGTGCCCGGCCAGGTGAAGATCGTCTCGACCAGGATCGAGCCGCCCATCAGGTAGCCGAACTGCAGGCCCATGACGGCGAGCACGCTCGGCAGCGCGTTGCGCACCGCGTGGCGGACCACCGCGCCCTCGCCCAGGCCCTTGGCCCGGAGCGTCTGCACGAAGTCGTGGTTCAGCACCTCGGCGACCGCCGACCGGGTTGTCCGCATGATGATGCCGAGCGGGATCATCGACATGGTGACGACCGGCAGGATCGCATGCTTGAGCTGCTCCCAGTCGAACAGGCTGAAGCTCTCCGACCCCTTGGTGCCCATGCCGGTCGCGGGCAGCCAGTTCATGTTCACCGCGAAGACGATGATCAGCACCATGCCGAGCCAGTAGTTCGGCACGCTGACGCCGACGATCGAGAAGCCCGTCACCGTGCGGTCGACCCATCGGCCGTTGAAGTAGGCGGCGACCACCCCGAGCGTGAACGCCAGGCTGAAGGCGAGCATCACGGCGGAGAGCGAGAGGATGATCGTATTGGAGAGCGCCCCCAGCACCTCGCCGATGACCGGCCGGTTGGTGGCGATCGACACCCCCAGGTCGCCCGTCAGCGCACGCCCGAGCCAGGTGGCGTATTGGACCGGGATCGGCTTGTCGAAACCGTAGGTCTTCTTGATGAGCTCGACCACCTCGGCCGACGCGTCGGGCGGCAGCAGGAGCTGCAGTGGGTTGCCGGGCGCGAGATAGACGAGCGCGAAGCAGAAGACCGTCACACCGAGGGCGATCGGGACGGCGTATAGGATGCGGCGGGCGACGTAGAGCCACATGGGTCATGCTCTCCCGGGCGGGGAAAAGGCAGGAGGCGCGCCCGGGACGAGCCGGGCGCGCCCGCGGGGGCTCAGTTGGTCTTGTCGTTGACCACGATCGGGGTCAGGTCCTGGAACCAGCTCTGGGCCTGCACGAAGCCCTTGAGCTTCGGCGACAGGGCGCGCGGGTTGACGTCGTGCGCCACCCAGATCATCGCCGCGTCCTCGTTCATGATCTCGTGGACTTTGATGATCATCTTGTTGCGCTCGGTTTCGTCGAAGGTCGTGTAGATCTTCTTGATCAGATCCTCGATCTCGGCGTTGTAGTACCAGCCCCAGTTGCCGCCGGCCGGTGCGTTCTGGCTCTTCATGGCGAAGCGGAAGATGCCGGAGAAGGGATCCTGCGTGGCGCGGCTGACGTTGACGGCGTGGTACTGCGGGAACTTCTCGCGACCCTTGAAGGTGACGTCGAGCAGCGCGTTCCAGTCCATCACCTCGAGCTTGACCTTGAAGCCGGCCTCCTCGAGTTGCGCCTTGACGAGTTCGTTCATCGGCAGCGGCTGCATCTGCCCGGACCCCGAGGTCGAGATCGCGAAGGTCACCTCGCAGGGGTAGCAGCCGGCCTCCTTGAGGAGCGCGGTCGCCTTCTTGGTGTCGTACTCGTACTTCTTGGGATTGCCGTACCAGGCCGAGTTCGGCGGCACCGTCGCGAACCCCTCGATCATGAAGCCGCCGAGCATCTCCTTCATGTCGGCCCGGTTCAGCGCGTAGTTCGCGGCCTGCCGCACGCGCTTGTCCTTGAACGGACCGTCGACGAAGTTGGGCTGGTAGGCCCAGTTGTGCGGATAGGCGTTGGTGAGCACGTTCATGCCCGCCTGCTTCAGGCGCGGCACGGTGTCGGGTGACGGCGCCTCGATGAAGTCGACCTGGCCCGCCAGCAGCGCGGCGGCGCGCGTCGTCGCCTCGGGCATCGGGATCAGCACCAGCCGGTCGTGCTTCGGGATCCGCGGCTTGTCCCAGTAGTCGGCGTTCTTCACGAGCTCGAGGCGCTCGCGCGGAACGAACTTGTCGAACTTGTAGGGGCCCGTCCCCGACGGCATCAGGGCGTACTTGGCGTTGTCGCCGCCGGCCTTTTCGAACTGGCACTTGGAGACCATCATCCAGAAGCTCATCTGGATGTAGAAGAGCGAGTCCGGCTCCTTCATCACGATCGCGACCTTGAGGTCGTCGATCTTCTCGGCCCGGTCGATGTTGACCGTCCGGGTGCGCATCGCCGCGAATTGCTTGGCGACGAACTGCGGGACCGTGTTGTCCGTCAGCCGCTGGACGTTCCACACCACCGTGTCGGCGTTGAACGGGCAGCCGTCGTGGAACTTCACGTCGGGCCGGAGTTCGAAGATCCAGCGCTTCGTGTCGGCCGGGTCGACGTACCACTTGGTCGCGAGGCCGGGCTTCAGCGACGCCTCCACGTCGGATTTCGTCAGGTCCCACTTCAGCAGCGCGTCGTAGATCGAGTAGCCGACGAAGCGGTAGCCCTCGAAGCCCTGGTCGGGCTGGCCGGTCACGTCGGGGATGTCGCCGGCCGTCATGGCGACCCGCAGGGTCGTCTCCGCCGCGCGGCCCGGCAGGGCGGCGCCCGCCGTACCGAGCCCGAGCGCCAGTCCCGCCGCCATCAGCCGGCCCCACCTGGTCTTCATGTCGAAAGCCTCCGTTCTGGTCTGCGGCGCCGTCAGGGACACCGCGTTTCTACGGAACCGTTTGCAACCGCCATGCCAGTCCGGGAGCGATTGTGCGCAATCGGCGGCGGGCGGCCCGCGGGCGCCGTGGCCGCCCGCCGGGCGCCCCCCTCCAAATCCTTGCCATATAATGAATTTCCGGCCTGCGGCCGGAGCTTCCGCTACGTCCGGTCGCAGGCGGAAACGGCGCGGGATCGGCACGGACGGACAAGGATTACCGCGCCGCCATTATACAATAGGCCCGTCGAAGCCGACGTTCCGGCGATCGATGGCGGTTCTTTGTGCAAGCCGCGACCGACACCGCACAACGCTTGCTCAATCTCGAATTAAATTAGTTAAAACAGTGACTTGAAGCTTGAGACCCCGAGCCTGCCGCCGGTCCTCCGCGGACAGCGTCGCCTAAACTTTCCGCGCTGCAAAACGTTGTCGGCAATGCAGGCATTGGATACAAAAATGCGTCAGATCGCCTGTCCTGAACGCCACGCGCGCGCCGTCCGGCCTCGCGCGTCGTCCCCGCCTCCGGAGGCTCCCATGTCCGACGCCGACACCCTCGCCATCGAACTCGACGTGCTCGCCGCCAAGGCCGGCGTCGCCATCCAGCACGACCGCCGGGAGGCGATCCTCGCCGGCTACCAGGACGTCAAGCGCATGGCCGCGCTGCTCCGCACCGTCGAGATCACCGCCGCCGACGAGCCGGCCAACATCTACACCTTCGCCAACATCACCCGGAGCGCCTGAGATGAGCGGCAAACCCCTCCACGAACTCTCCATCGCCGAGGCCGGCAAGCTGATCCGCTCCGGCGCCCTCACCTCCACGGCGCTGACCGAGGCCAGCCTGAAGCGCATCGCGGCGCTCGACGGGCCGATCGCGAGCTTCATCACGGTGACCGGCGAGCGTGCGATGGCCGACGCCGCGGCCGCGGACGCCGCCTTCGCCAAGGGGGTCGACAAGGGCCCCATGCAGGGCATCCCCTACGCCCTGAAGGACATCTACATGACGGCGGGCATTCGCTCGACCTGCCATTCCAAGCTCCTCGTCGACAACGTGCCGGCCGAGGACTGCGTCGTCGAGACGAAATTCAAGGCGGCGGGCGCCGTCCACCTGGGCAAGCTCGCCACCCACGAGTTCGCCTTCGGCGGCCCGAGCTTCGACCTGCCCTTCCCGCCCGCCCGCAATCCCTGGAACACCGACCACATCACCGGCGGCTCCTCGTCGGGCTCCGGCGCCGCGGTGGCGGCCGGCTTCTGCCGCACCGCCATGGGCTCCGACACCGGCGGCTCCATCCGGGGTCCCGCCGCCTATTGCGGCACCGTCGGCCTGAAGCCGACCTACGGCCTGGTCTCGCGCCGCGGCATCTTCCCGCTCTCCTTCACGCTCGACCACGCCGGCCCGCTTACCTGGTCGGTCGAGGACTGCGCCATCACCATGCAGGCGATCGCCGGCTTCGACCCGGAGGATCCCGCCTCGGCCGACCTTCCCGTCCCGGACTTCCTGGGCGGGCTGAACGAGGGCGTCGAGGGCATGAGGATCGCGCTCCCGCGCTGCTTCTGGAAGGAGGCCGCCGGTCTCTCGGCCGAAACCGCCGCCGCCATCGAGGCGGCCGCGGGCACGCTCGAGAAGCTCGGCGCCAAGGTCGAGGAGGTGACGCTCCCCGACTACGAGCTCTTCAACGCCGCCGGCCGGCTGATCCTCTTCTCCGAGGCCTATGCGATCCACGAGAAGGACCTGCAGACCCGTCCGCTCGACTACGGCGCTCTGACCCAGATGCGCATGATCCTCGGCGGCTTCATCCAGGCGTCCGATCTGACCCAGGCCTTCCGGGTCCGCCGCAAGCTCTCCCTCGTCCTCAACCGCGAGGTCCTCGGCACGTACGACGCCCTGATCACCGCCTCCGCGCTCGCCCCGGCGCCGCGTTTCGACGAGATGCCGAAGGGCCATCCCGCAAACTGGCCGATCCAGACCATTCCCTACAACCTGACCGGCAACCCGGCCATGTCGATCCCGACCGGCTTCTCGAAGTCCGGACTGCCGCTCTCCATGCAGATCGTCGGCAAGCCCTTCGCGGACCCGACGGTGCTCCGCATCGGCCAGGCCTACGAGGCGGCCACGGGGCTCACGGCGATCCGTCCGAAGATGGAGATGGCCGAGGCCGCGTGACCCTCGCGGACCATGCCATCCTGGACGACGCGGAGCCCTGCGGCTTCCGCGCTCCAGCCCGGCGCGCGACGGCGGTCGAAACCGGCTGGCGCGCGCGCCGGCCAGACGGCACACTTCGCGCCGAACCAGCCGGCAAGTCGCGCGCCGAAGGGCGCAGGGCGGCACCGGACGAACCTGCCGCCCCGCCGGGCGCACGGAGCCCCCTGCCCGATGGAACGCGGCCATCTTTCGGATCACGACGTCCCCGCCTCCACGGACGGCGGCGGCGAGGCGGCCGGCGCCGCCGGGCTGATCGAGCCGCTACCCGGCGTGGCGGCCCCCGACCCCGATCCGCCCACGGCCCCCGTCCCCTCGCCGGCTTCCGCGCGCAAGGCGCCGGTCCCGCCCGGCCGCGTTGCGCCCCCCTCGCCGGATCACGCCGGACCATCGCTGCCGCCCGCGGCGCCGACGTCCGGGGCCGGGGAGACCCCCGCTCCCGCCACCCCCTGGCGCGGCCGCCTGACCGAGACCCGCGCCCGCGGCAGGCTCTGGTGGAGCCGCGCCCCCGACAATCTGCGCGGCTCGGTCCTGATGATCGCCGCCTTCTTCGTCTTCGCCGTGATGACCGCCTCCATCAAGGCGATCGGCACCCGCATCCCGCTGCCTCAGACGCTGCTCCTCAGGCAGATGATCATGACGGTCCTGCTGATCCCGCTCTTCGCTTCCGACATCCGCACCGCGCTGAGCACGAAGCACCTCGGCCTGCAGGTCACCCGCGGCGTCTTCTCGCTGATGTCCATGCTGGTCGGCTTCACGGCCGTGCTGCACGTGCCGCTCGCCGACGTGACCGCGCTCGGCTTCAGCCAGGTCCTGTTCGTCACCGTCGCGGCGGTCTTCATCCTGAAGGAGCGGGTCGGCTGGCGCCGCTGGGCCGCCACGCTGGTCGGCTTCGTCGGCGTCCTCATCATGCTGCGCCCGACCGGCGACGGCCTCTCCAACCCCTACGGCCTGCTGGCGGTGATCGGCGCGCTGTTCGGCTGCGGCATCACCATCACGGTCCGCCTGCTCGCCCAGACCGAGAAGACGGCGACGATCCTGCTCTATCAGGCCCTCATCATCTGCGCGGCCCTGGCGGTGCCCACGGTCCTCTGGTGGGTGCCGCCGACGCCCCGCGAATGGGGCCTCATCGTGCTGATCGGCTTCGTCGGCACCGCCGGGCAGTATCTCATCACCCGCGCCTACCAGGTCGGCGAGGCGGCCGCGCTCGCGCCGCTCGACTTCATCCGCCTCCTGATCGCGACCGCCATCGGCTACGTGATCTTCGCGGAGGTCCCGACCGTCTCCACCTTCCTGGGCGCCTCGATCGTGGTCGGCGCCACCATCTACACCGTCCGCCGCAACGCCTCCACGGGCCGTCCGAGGCCCCGGACCGAGACCGAGCACTGACACCCGACGACCTCGCCGAAAGGAGTGAGCCTTGGCCCACCATCACCTGAAAGCCAGCGCGGAGACCTGCCACTGGGGCTTCTTCGACGCGGCGCTGCCGCCCGTCCTCACCGTCGAGAGCGGCGACCGGGTCACCATCGACTGCCTCTCCGGCGCCCCCGAGATCCTGCCGAAGTCGGGTTTTCACATCCCGCCGGAGATCCACGAGGTCCACGCCCACGCGCCCAAGCAGCTCCCCGGCCACATCCTGACCGGCCCCGTCGCAGTCGCCGGCGCCGAGCCGGGCGACGTGCTCGAGGTCCGCATCCTCGACGTCGATCTCCGTCAGGACTGGGGCTACAACGTCATCCGCCCGCTGGCCGGCACGCTGATCGACGACTTCCACGAGACACGCCTGCTGCACATCCCGCTCGACCGGGACGCCTGGGTCGGCAAGCTGCCCTGGGGTCTCGACCTGCCGCTCGCCCCCTTCTTCGGCGTCATGGGCGTCGCCGCGCCGCCCGCCTGGGGCCGCATCACGTCGATCATCCCGCGGGCCCACGGCGGCAACCTCGACAACAAGGAACTCGTGAAGGGCGCCACCCTCTACCTGCCGGTCTTCACCCCCGGCGGCAACTTCTCCTGCGGCGACGGCCACGGCGCGCAGGGCGACGGCGAGGTCAACGTCACCGCCATCGAGACGGCCCTGCAGGGAACCTTCGAGTTCGTCCTGCGCAAGGACCTGCGCTTCGCCTACCCGCGCGCCGAAACCCCGACCCACCACATCACCATGGGCATGGACCCGGACCTCGACCAGTGCGCGATCCGGGCGCTGCGCGACATGATCGTGCTCATGGGCGAGAAGGGCGGCCTCTCCCGCGAGGACGCCTATACGCTCTGCTCCCTCGCCGCCGACCTCCGGGTCACCCAGACCGTCAACGTGTCGAAGGGCATCCACTGCATGATCGCCAAGGGCCTGCTGGCCGGAAAGGCCGGCTGACATGGACCTCGGCCTCGCGGGCAGGGTCGCCCTCGTCACCGGCGGCAGCCGCGGCATCGGCCGCGCCACCGCCCACGTCTTCGCCCGCGAGGGCATGAGGATCGCCATCGCGGCGCGCGGGGCCGAGCGGCTCGCCGCCACCGCCGCGGAACTGACGGCGCTTGGCGCCGAGGTCCTCGCCATACAGGCGGACTTCGGCCGGCCCTCCGAGGCGGCCCGGGCCGTCGATGAGACCGCCGCGCGCTTCGGCGGCCTCGACGTGCTCGTCGCCAACGCCGGCGGGTCCGTCGGCGAGCGCGACCTGGCGCTCAGCACCGACGAGGACTTCGACGCCACCTTCCGCTTCAACGTCGGCCACGCGATCGCGGCCACACGCGCCGCCGTGCCCCACCTGGAGGCGAGCGGCCAGGGCTCGGCGATCTTCGTGGCGTCGATCTCGGGCCGGGCGCCCTCGACGCGCGGCGCCCAGTATGCCGCCGCCAAGGCGGGGCTGATCATGGCGGCGAAGAACCTCTCCTGGGAACTCGGCCCGCAGCGGATCCGCGTCAACGCGGTCTCCCCCGGCTCCCTGCTCTTCCCCGGCGGGGGCTGGGAGCGGATCCGGGCAGAACGGCCGGAGGACTTCGCCAAGTTCGAACGGGAGGACTTCCCCTGGGGCCGCCTCGGCACCGACACCGAGCTCGCCGACGTGATCGCCTTCGTGGCCTCGCCGCGGGCCGGCTGGGTCAACGGCACGGACATCCAGGTCGACGGGGGCCAGCGGCGTCCCTCGATCCGCTGACTCGGAGTCGGCCTCAGACCCCGGCTCAGCCTGCGTTTCTGTCATGCCCGGCTTGTCCCGGGCATCCATGACGGGCGCTCCGTCACCCCGGAGTGGATTGTCGGGACAAGCCCGGCAAAGACAGATGGAAAAGTGGGAATTTCTGGCGGCCGGCCTCAGACGGTCGGCTTCACCGGCGAGCGCAGCCCCAGGTGCTGGAAACCCTGGCTGCGCTGCGGCCTCTTGGACGACAGCGTGCGGGAATTCACGCCGATCCACGAGATCTCGCCGCAGAGCCGGCCGTACTCGATCTTCGGGCAGCGGTTCATCACGACCTTCAGCCCGGCGGCTTCCGCGCGCGCCGCCGCCTCGTCGTTGCGCACGCCGAGCTGCATCCAGACCACCTTCGCGCCGAGCGCAATGGCGTCCTCCACGATCGGCCCGGCGTGCTCGGCCCCGCGGAAGATGTCGACCATGTCGACCTTGCCCGGCAGCTCGCGCAGCGAGCCGTGCACCGGGCGGCCGAGAATCTCCTGCCCGGCCAGGCCCGGATTGATCGGCCAGATCTCGTAGCCCTTCGAGATCAGGTACTTCTGCACGAAGTAGGACGGCCGCACGTTATTGTTGCTGGCGCCCACGATGGCAATGGACTTCACGCCGTCGAGGATGGAACGGATGTAGGCGTCGTCGTAGGCGTCGTGATTCATCGCTTGTCCGATCGACTGATCTTGGGCCCGGTCGGGCCGGAGGGGTCGTCGTCCCCGTCGAGCACGTCCTCGATCGCGTCGCGTGCCCTGAGCCACATGCCGACCCCGATCGCGACCAGCCCGGCGAGAACCAGGACCGCCCCCGCCACGAAGATCCAGGCGGGCGCGGCGCCGGAGGAGAAGACGCCCGCCGCGAGGGCGACGACGACGAGCAGGATCCCGGCCGACAGGGTGAAGCGCCAGCTGGTCGCAAAGGCGGCGAGTGTCATCGGCCCTCCCAGCGCGGCTCGCGCTTTTCCAGGAAGGCGCCGATGCCCTCCTCCGCGTCGCGGGCCAGCATGTTCTCCACCATCACCGAGGCCGTGTACGCATAGGCTGCGTCGAGTCCCTTCTCGGCCTGCGCCGCGAAGGCCTTCTTGCCGATCGCCAACGTGAGGGGGGATTTGGCCGCGATCGTGGCGGCGAGCGCGTCGGTCGCCGCCGCGAGCTCCGCCGCCGGCACCACCCGGTTGACGAGCCCGAAGCGGAAGGCGGTGGCCGCGTCCACCATCTCGCCGGTCAGCAGCATCTCCATCGCGTGCTTCCTGCCGACCGCCCGCGACAGCGCCACCATGGGGGTCGAGCAGAAGAGCCCGATATGGACGCCCGGCGTGGAGAAGCGCGCCGTCTCCGCCGCGACCGCCAGGTCGCAGGAGGCGACGAGCTGGCACCCGGCCGCGGTCGCCACCCCGGCGACCTCCGCGACCACCGGCTTCGGCAGCCGCACGACGGTCGTCATCAGCCGCGCGCAACGCCCCATGATGTCGGCGAAATAGGCCCGGCCCCGGTCCGGATCGGCACGGCGGGCCGTCAGCTCCTTGAGGTCGTGCCCCGCCGAGAAGGCGGGCCCCTCGGCCGCGATCACGACGACCCGGATGGCCGGATCGTCGGCGGCGCGCTCGAGCGCGGCCTGCAGGGCGGCCATCATGGCTTCCGACAGGGCGTTGCGGCGCGCCGGGTCGGCGAGGGTCAGGCGCAGGATGCCGTCCTGCAGCCTCTCCCGGAGCGGAACGGCCGGCGACGGCGGAACGGAAGCGGCGGGGGACGGACGGGCGGTCATGCGGGCTCCGGTTCGGCGGACGCCGCGATCCTAGTCCATCGCACGCCGTCTTGCGAAGCCCGTCCGGGCGGCCGCATGCCTGCCACCGTTGAGGCCCCGTTTACCCTGTTGGTCCAGGATGCCCGCGAGATCCGTCTCTCGTCTTCGCGGTGTTCGTCTTGCGTAAGTCCGCCCTCGCCGGGATCCTGCCCTATGCGGTCGCCCTCGTGGTGGCCGTGGCGCCGCTGCTGCTGGGCAAGCTCATCCTGCGGGCGCACGCGGACTCGATCGGCCGGACCGAGGTCGAGGCCATCGCGGCGCGCTACCTCGCACGGGCGGAGCGGGTGCTCTCCGACTCCATCCAGGTCCTGCGCGACCTCGACGGCGGCGGCCATCACGGCTGCCTGGACGCCGACCGCGTCGCTTTCGCGGAGGCCGTCTCCCGGGCCGACCACGTCCGGCGCCTCGGCCTCGTCGACGAGAACGGCTACGCGATGTGCCTGGAGCCGCCGCCCCCGGCGCGCCGCGGTGCGCTCCTGCCCCACGCCGACGAGGACGGGCGCCAGGTCGCCATGGTGGTCACGCCGATCCCGAAGGGGAGCAACGCCGGCGCCAACGTCGTCGTCGGCTGGCGCAGCCTTTCGGGCGCGCGGCTCGTGGCGGAACTGGCCGACTCCGCGCTCGACATCGATCCGGGCCCGAGCTTCGCCCTCGACACGCGGAGCGTCGAGGTGACCCTCAACGACACCAGCGTCTGGCTGAAGCTCGGCCGGACGCAGGCGGGCGACGCGGGGGCCGTCATCGTCTCACGCGCGAGATCCGACATCCTGCCCGTCGACGTGGTGGTCCGCGCCGCCTCCTCGAGCTTCTTCTCGATCGTGCAGGCTCTCGACATGACCCTGACGATCGCCGCCATCGCGGTCGGTCTGGTGCTGGCGGCCCTGACCTCCCTCCTGACCCGCCGGCCGGAGAAGCAGGTCGACGACGAGATCTTCCTGGCCCTCAAGAACCACGAGTTCGTCCCCTACTACCAGCCGGTCATGAACATCGAGTCCGGCCAGATCGAGGGCTGCGAACTCCTGGCCCGCTGGATCAAGCCCGACGGCACGGTGGTCTCCCCCGGCCGCTTCATGCCCTACGCCGAGACCTCCGGCCACGTCTTCGAAATGACCCGCCAGCTGATGCGCCAGTCGGTCAGCGACCTCGGTCCGCTCTACCAGGGCAAGCGCGACCTGAAGCTCTCGATCAACCTGTTCGCCGGCCACTTCGACGACCGTAAGGTCATCGACGACATCGTCGCCATCTATGCCGACGGGCCGATCGCCTACGACCAGCTCGTCTTCGAGGTCACGGAACGCTACCCGCTGCGCGACATCGAGAAGGCCCGCCGCATCATCGCCGAGCTTCACGCGCTCGGTTGCCGGGTCGCCCTCGACGACACCGGCACCGGCCATGGCGGCCTCGCCTACCTTCAGCAGCTCGGCATCGATATCATCAAGATCGACAAGATGTTCATCGACGCCATGGGCGCCGACCTCGGCGCCTCGACCATCGTGGACGTGCTGGTCGAACTGGCGAATTCCCTCGGGATGGGTCTCGTGGCCGAGGGCGTCGAGCGCGAGGAGCAGATCGACAAGTTGCGCGAAAAGGGTGTCACCGCGGCCCAAGGCTACGTATTCGCGCCGCCGCTGCCCGCCAAGCTCTTCCTGGAACTCGCTGGCGCGCTCGTCGTGGAAAACAACAATGATTCCAGGGCAAAAGCGGCCTGATGCCTTTGCCTCGGAAGAAATTCCGTTTCGCACGGGCCTGCGTACGTTGAAGCACCGATCCGGCTTCGGACTCGGCGCGTATAGTCACGGCCTGGAGGACGAACGATGGATCTGACGCGTCGGAGACTGGTCCTCGCCTCGCTCTGCGTGCCCGGCGCGACGCTATGGGCATCCGCGGCCTCGGCCGCCGGTCCGGACCTGCAGTCCGGGACGGCATGGCGCTTCGCCTTTGAGGCCGCCGACGGCGGGACCCTGCCGCTTGCCGACCACGCCGGCAAGGTCCTGCTGGTCGTGAACACGGCCTCGCGCTGCGCCTTCACGCCCCAGTACAAGGGCCTGCAGGCCCTGCACGAACGCTACGCCGCCAAGGGACTGGTCGTCATCGGCGTGCCGTCGAACGACTTCGGCGGCCAGGAGCCCGGCTCCAACGCCGACATCCTCGGCTTCTGCGGCGGGACCTACGGGGTGACCTTCCCGATCGCCGGCAAGACCGTCGTCCGCGGGCCGTCGGCCCACCCCTTCTATCGCTGGGCGGCCACGGTGCTCGGGCCGGCCAACGAACCGCGCTGGAACTTCCACAAGTACCTCGTCGGCCGCGACGGACGGCTGGCGGCGGCCTTCGCGTCGCATCTGGACCCTGAGAACCGCGCCGTGACGGCGGCCATCGAGGTGGCGCTGGCCGGCACCGCACCATCGTGAGCCGAAACGTCGAGCTGCCAGACCAGGGGACGCCGCGCCCGAGCGGCCGGAGGGAGAGGCTGAAGATGCCTGTTCCGGGTTACGAGATCCACGGCTATGCGATCGTATCCGACGACGACATGATCGCGGACGGCAACGGCGACATGCCCGACGCCCTTCGCAATCAGGCCGATTGGGACTATTTCCAAGGGGAACTGGACCGCGCCCGGCTGGTCGTGCTGGGCCGCCGCTCCCATCTCCAATCGCCCAACGCGAAGCGGCGCCCACGGCTGGTCCTGTCGCGGCGGGTCAGGAACCTCGAGCAGAAGCCGGATGCCTGGTGGTGGAATCCGGCGCACCGTTCCTTCGCCGAGGTGCTCGACCGCATCGTCCCGGGCGGCGGCCGGATCGCGGTCCCGGGCGGCCAGGAGGTGTTCGACCTGCTTCTCGACGATGCCGGGTTCGACGTGTTCCATCTGTCCAGGGCCCGCGGAATCTCGCTTCCCGGAGGTCGTCCCGTGTTCGGCGGCACCTCCCGCGGAGTGGTCGCGGAGTCGATCCTCTCCGGTCGCGGCATGCGGGCCGGATCGGTCGTCACCATCGATCCGAGAGTTCCCGTCGAATTGACCTTGTGGCGCCGGGCCGATTGACGATCGGCGACTTGATTACCGCCCCCGCCTCGACGAAAATCTCTGCGTCAGGGGTTTCGGAGAGACATATGCTTTCGGCGCATGAAGGGGCGAGGCGGCTGGGCCTGGGGTTGGCCGCCGCGATGGGGTTGTCTTGGGCGGTCGGGCCGGCCGCGGCCGGAACCTTGGAGACGGCCAAGATCCATAACTGGACCGCAGGCGCCTACACGAGCGACCAGACCGGCGAATTCAATCGCTGCACCATGTCGGTCGCCTACAAGAGCGGCATCACGCTCTTCTTCTCCATCGATCGCAAGTACGACTGGGCGATGGCGATGGTGAACGACAAGTGGCGCCTCACCGTCGGCGAGACGCACTCGATCCTCTTCACCATCGACGACTACGATCCGATCTCCTCCCCCGCCAAGGTGTTGTCCAACACCATGATCGGCGTCGAGCTGCGCGACACGACCGACCTCTTCAACGCCTTCCGGCGCGGCCGCCTCATGGTGATTCGGGCCGGGCGGGAGGACTTCAGCTTCCGCCTCGACGGCACGTCGGACGGCCTCGCCTGGCTGCTGCGCTGCGTGAAGCGCTACGAGGACTACCAGCCGCCGCGCGCCGGAAGCCCGAATCCGTTCGGGGGCAG
This sequence comes from Prosthecomicrobium sp. N25, assembly GCF_037203705.1. Lineage (NCBI taxonomy): Bacteria > Pseudomonadati > Pseudomonadota > Alphaproteobacteria > Hyphomicrobiales > Kaistiaceae > Prosthecomicrobium > Prosthecomicrobium sp. N25. The sequence continues at coordinate 308,872 of NZ_JBBCAT010000004.1, read as the reverse complement.
CGCCAATCCCTTCGGGCGCGCCGAGGCGCCCCCGAGCGGCGGCAGCCGGGATCTTCCCTCCGCCAACGCCATCCTGAACAGTCCGACCTTCCGCCCCAACGTCGCCCCGAACCCCGCGCCCCAGCCCGCGCCGACCCCGAACCTCGAGGTGCGCACGCCCCCGCCGGCGCCGCCGCAGCCTGTCGCGCCGGTCCAGCCGCCCGCGCCCGCCGTGGTCGCCCGGGCTCCGGCCCCCGCCCCCGTCGTACCCGTCGAGCCGCCCGGCCCGGCGCGGGCGGCACCCGTCGCGCCGCCCGCGCCGGTTTCCACCGTCTCGACCGGCTCGATCGAAGCGCGCGTCGAATCGACCATCTTCCTGGCGAGCCTGATGGCCTCGGCCGGCCTTTCCGACTACCGCGTGATGCCGCCCGGCGAGGCGCCGGAGAAGCACCGCGGCGCCGACGTGGTCTTCACCACGCCCGACGGCGTCATCGGGACGGTCCGGATCCAGACCGGCGCCGACGCGCGCGCCGTCTCCAACGCCATCATCGCGGCCGACGCCCAAGCCTGCACGGGCCAGTACGCCTCGGGCAGCGTGCCGCCGGTCGCCGCGCGCGGCGACACCACGCATGTCTTCACCGGCTGCGACCAGACCGGAACCCCGAACGCGGCGCGCTACTCGGTGCTCGCCCGCAAGAAGGGCGGCTTCTTCGTCGTCGGCATCTACAGCCAGGGCACCGGCAGCGGCAGTGAACGGTTGAAGCAGGTGGACGGATCGATCCGGGAAGCCTCGGCGACCGTCGCCGGTCGGTTCTGAGGAGCGAACATATCGCCCGCACCCGGTGTTCTGCGCCGGGTGCCGTTCCGCCGGGCGCCCTCGCCTCGAGCGGAGGGTAACGATCGGCTCGGTTTCGTGTGGGGAAGGATCACGTGATGGTGCGAATACTCGCCGCAGGGGCGGCGGTGGCTCTCTGGGCCCTCTCGGCGGCGAGCGCAGGCGCCGACGTGATCGACGCGGTCAAGATCGGCCGCTGGAACGGCGGCGCGCTGGCCTCCAACGGGACGGTGACGCAATGCGTCCTCGCCTCCCGCTTCAAGGGCGCGGCCGCGGACGCCCGCAACTACGTCGTCTTCTACTCCGTTTCGCGCGCCTCCGGCTTCGCCATCGCGATCCAGGATCCCCAGCTCCAGTTGGAGCCCGGCCGCGCCATGACGGTGAAGCTGACGCTGGACGGCGACGAGCCGACCAGCTTCGACGGCAAGGCGGTCGGGCCGAACGTGGTGGCCTTCTATCCGGGTGACGCCCAGCGCCTGAAGGCTGGACTCGCCAAGGCCACCGCCGTCGTGCCGGAGGTGGACGCCGTGCCGTATGCCTATCCGACCGAAGGCGCCGGCGAGATCGTCGCCTGGCTCGACGCCTGCGCGGCCCGCCACGGTTTCGCGGACAGCGGCTTCGAGAAGGGCCGCGCCGAGGAGGAGCGCAAGCTCGACCAGTAGCGCCGGTCCTTCCGTAGCGGGCATCGGACGGTGTAGACTGGATCTCGGACGGTCCGGCGCTTGGACGCCGGGGATCACCGGGAGGAGTCCGCCATGCTGGCAGTGAAGGGCGGGATCGGCGCAGCCGCGAGGGCCACGGCGCTCGTCCTGGCGATGGTGGCGGGCGGCGGCGCGGCCATGGCGGCCGAGCTCGAGGCCTTCTCGTACGGCCGCTGGACGGGCAGCGCCATCACGGACGATTTCGGCAGCTTCTCCCGCTGCAGCGTCAGCGGCCGCTTCAAGCGCGCCTCGGCGAGCTCGGGCCGCGAGATCGCGGCTGCGGTCACCATGGACCGGACCAGTGGCTGGACGCTCGGCATCGTGGGCGCCCAGGGCGGCGAATCGGCGCCCGCCCAGAGTTTCCGCCTCTCCATCGACGGCCGTTCCGTCATCGAAAGCCGCCCCGAGGCGGCCGGCGACCAGATCGCGGTCTTCGTCCTGCCGGACCCGCCGGGAACGATCGACGCCCTGCGCAAGGGCCACACCCTGACCGTCACCGCCGAAGACGACACCTACGACCTCGCGCTCGCCGGCATCGGCCGCGCGCTCGACTGGGTCGAGGCCTGCGCCAAGCGCTACGCCACCTTCGTGTCGCCCGGACGCGAGAAGGCGACCTCGGAAGCCGCCGTGCTGCGCAAGGACATCTCCGGCCTGATGGAGAAGCTCTTCGCCAGCGTCGACGCCAAGAACGTCCGCGTCGGCCCGCCGCCCGGCATCCCGGACATCCCGTCCGAGGACAAGACGGTCGGCTGGCGCGCGGAAGGCCTGCACGGCGAGGGCCAGGTCTGGTCCGGCCGAAACGCCCGCGCCCTCGCCGACCGCATCATCGGGTCGACCGAGGGCTGCAAGCGCCGCCCGGCCACGCGCAAGCCCGCCAAGGGCGAGAAGGTGATCCTCGAACTGGTCGACTGCCTCGACCCTTCCGGCGCGCGGCGCGTCGGCCTCGTCCTCATGCCGCGCGGCAAGGGCGGCATCTACCTGATCTCGGTCCACAGCCGGGAGGGCTCGACCGACGCCGTCGACCGGCTCGGCGAGCAGATCGCCGAATCGGCCCGCCGCACGGAACTGCGCTGACCGCGAGGCCGGCCCCGGTCGAACAGGAACCCGGGGTGCCAGGCCACCTCGGGGCTAGCCCAAGGCCACGGTGAGGCGGCGATCCGCCGTCCGTGTGCGGTTCGCAGACCACCCCGCAGCGCGATCGCCAGCCCTTCTCCCCGTTCGGCCGCGGGCGAGACCGCAGGCCGGCGCCCCAAGGTTTGGATACAAGCGTTGACGCCGCGCCGCGCCGGCCGGCCCACGCGTCTCCGGCGCGCGCATGCCGACAGGCCGCCGAAATCCGCGCCAATCTGCGCATCAAGTGGGCTCTCGGGGCCGACCAGGAGCCCCGGATGGCGCGCGGGCGGCGCCCGCGCCCCATGGCACGCCGGTTGCTTTCCGCCATCATTGGATTCAATCCGAGCCCGCCCTTGAAGGGACGGCTCGCGTCAGGAGACAGCGATGAGCGGAACGGTGACGGAGGTGGTCGAGGCGACCGCCGGGCTTTGGTCCGGCGTGACGCCGCCGAACGCGGCGGCGGTGGAGATGACGAAGGCCTTCGAGGCGGTGATCGCCGGATTCGAGGCCCTTCGCGGCACCCTGGCCTTCGAGGAGGAGCCGTCCTCCTTCGAGGCGGCCCTCCAGGCGACCAAGGAGTGAGCCGATGAACGCCCCGATCAAGTCCGACAACACGCTGACCGACCTCACCCTCGTCGAAGCCGCCGACCGGGTGGCGAAGGGTGAGACGACGGCCGTCGCCCTGACCGCCGCCGCCATCGCCGCCTTCAAGGCCGGGGACGGCAAGGTCAACTCGCTCATCTGGATGGACGACGCGGGCGCGCTGGAGACCGCCGAGGCGCTCGACAAGCTCCGCGCCGCCGGGCGCCTCTCCGGCCCCTTGCACGGCGTGCCGCTAGCCCACAAGGACATGTACTACCAGGCGGGCAAGCCCTGCACCTGCGGATCGCTGATCCGCAAGGACTTCAAGCCGGACTACACCGCCACCGTCATCGACCGCCTGCACGGCGCCGGTTCGATCACGCTCGGCGGCTTGAACATGGCCGAGTTCGCCCAGAACCCGTCCGGCCACAACCGTCACTTCGGCCACTGCCACAACCCCTGGAGCCTCGACTACTGCACCGGCGGCTCCTCGTCCGGCTCCGGCGCCGCCGTCGCGGCCCGCTTCGTCTATGCCGCCCTCGGCTCCGACACGGGTGGGTCCATCCGCCTGCCCGCCTCCATCTGCGGCGTCACCGGCATCAAGGGCACGCAGACCCGCGTCTCCCGCCATGGCGTCATGCCCCTCTCCTTCTCGGCCGACAACGTCGGCCCGCTCGCCCGCACCGCGCGCGACTGCGCCCGCCTCATGACCGTGATCTCCGGCCACGACCCGAAGGACCCGACCTCCGCGGCCGAGCCGGTCCCGGACTACGAGGCCTATCTCGACGGCGACGTGAAGGGCCTCAGGATCGGCGTGCCGACCAACTACTTCTTCGACGACGTCGATCCCGAGATCGGCGCCGCCTTCGAGGCCGCCATGGCGGTTCTGAAGGCGCGCGGCGCCGAGATCGTGCCGGTCACCATCCCGCACATGGACGCCATCACCACCTACGGGGCGATCGTCTCGCGCTCGGAAGGCGCGACCATCCATGCCCAGTGGATGCGCGAGCGGGCCGGCGACTACGCCGTCCACCTGAACGCGCGGCTCTACGGCAGCTACGGGATACCGGCCGTCTACTATGTCGAGGCCCTCGCCCGCCGCGGCGCGCTCCTGAAGGCGGTGGCCGCCGAGGTGTTCTCCAAGGTCCAGGTCTTCGCCACCCCGACCCTGCGCTGGAAGGTGCCGACCCTCGCTGAGACCGACATCGACGCCGGCACGCCGGGCGCGATCGAGAAGTTCAACGCCATCTCGATCAACACCCGGCCGATGAACTACCTCGGCCTGCCGTCCGTCAGCGTCCCTTGCGGCTTCGATTCCAACGGGGTGCCCATCGGCTTCCAGATCCAGGGGCGCCCCTTCGCGGAAGGCCGCGTCCTGAAGGTCGCCGACGCCTTCCAGCGCGACACCGACTGGCACGCCCGCAAGCCCGTCCTCTGACGTCGTCCGACCGGGCGCCCTGCGCAAGCGCGCCCGGTCCCCTGCCCCGCGACCGGCCGGTGACCGTTCCCCGTCCCGGCCGGACGGACGAAAACTATTCCCGTCCGGTGGCTTCCCCGGGCATGGGCGTCATTTGACCCGAACCTCCGGCTGGGCCACAACAGCGGGCCCGAGACGAGGCGCGGCAAAACGCGCCCGGACGAACCCGCCCAGGAGGCCCCTGATGATCGACCGTACCCCCGGCTTCTCCACGCTCGCGGTCCATGCCGGCGCCCAGCCCGACCCGACCACCGGCGCGCGCGTGACGCCGATCTACCAGACCTCGTCGTTCGTCTTCGACGACGTCGACCACGCCGCCTCGCTGTTCGGGTTGCAGGCCTTCGGAAACATCTACACCCGCATCGGCAACCCGACCTGCGCGGTGCTCGAGGAGCGCGTCGCCGCGCTCGAGGGCGGCACGGCGGCGCTCGCCGTCGCCTCCGGCCATGCGGCGCAGTTCCTGGTCATGCACACGCTGCTGAAGTCCGGCGACGACTTCGTCGCCTCGAACAAGCTCTACGGCGGCTCGATCAACCAGTTCAACCATTCCTACAAGAGCTTCGGCTGGAACGTGCAGTGGGCCGACGGCACCGACCCGTCCTCCTTCGAGCGCGCCCTGACGCCGAAAACCAAGGCGATCTTCATCGAGAGCCTGGCCAACCCGGGCGGCATCGTCACCGACATCGCCGCGATCGCGGCGATCGCCCGCAAGGCCGGCGTGCCGCTGATCGTCGACAACACCCTGGCGACCCCCTATCTCTGCCGCCCTATCGAGCACGGCGCCGACATCGTCGTCCACTCGCTGACGAAGTTCCTCGGCGGCCACGGCAACTCGATCGGCGGCATCCTGGTCGACGGCGGTACCTTCGACTGGCGCGGCAGCGACAAGTATCCGTTCCTCTCCGAGCCCCGCCCCGAATACCAGGGCATGATCCTCGGCGAGACCTTCGGCAACTTCGCCTTCGCGATCGCCGCCCGCGTGCTCGGCCTGCGCGACCTCGGCCCGGCGCTCTCGCCCTTCAACGCCTTCATGATCCTGACCGGGATCGAGACCCTGCCGCTGCGCATGGAGAAGCACTGCGCCAACACCCGCGCCGTCGCCGAATGGCTGAAGGGTCGCCCGGAGGTGTCCTGGGTCTCCTATGCCGGGCTGCCCGAGGATCCGAGCCACGCGCTGGCGCAGAAGTATATGCCCAAGGGCGCCGGGGCTGTCTTCACCTTCGGTCTGCGCGGCGGCTACGAGGCGGGCGTCGCCCTCGTCTCGAAGGTTCAGCTCTTCTCCCACCTCGCCAACGTGGGCGATACCCGGTCGCTCATCATCCACCCGGCCTCGACCACGCACCGCCAGCTCTCCGACGCCCAGAAGACGGCCGCCGGCGCCGGCCCGGACGTGGTGCGCCTGTCGATCGGCATCGAGGACGCCGCCGACCTGATCGCCGACCTCGAGCAGGCGCTCGCCGGCTGAGCGCTTCGGCGGCGCCCCGGCGCCGCCCGCCCGGCCGGCTCGGGTGCCCTACCCGAGCCGGAACCGCGCTGCCGCAGCCTCCCGCCGGTCAGCTCGGGTGGCGCACAGCGCGCAGGTGCAGCACGGCGGCCATCAGCACGATGACCGCCAGGCCCTGGTGCAGAAGCGCGACATGCAGCGGCACGACCAGCAGCAGCGTCGCGACGCCGACGGCGGCCTGCAGGACGACGAGCCCCGCGACCCAGAAGGCGCTCGTGCGCACCGCGCGGGTCCAGGACCCCTTGGCGGCGTTCCAGGCCTGCACGAGGGCGACCGCGAGGAGCAGGTAGGCCCCCATCCGGTGCATCAGCTGCACGAGACCGTGGTTCTCGAACAGGTTCCGCCACGCGGGCTCCAGGGTCCACAGCCCCGACGGGGCGAACCCGCCCTCCATCAGCGGCCAGGTGTTGTAGACGAGCCCCGCGTCGTTCCCCGCGACCAGCCCGCCGAGGAAGATCTGCAGGAACACCGCCGCGACCAGCACCGTTGCCCCCGTCCGCACGCGGCCGGACTCCGGCCGCCGCAGGGTCGCCGGCTCCAGCGAGGCCGCGGTCCAGACGAGACCGGCGAAGATCAGGCAGGCGAGCGTCAGGTGCGTGGCGAGACGGTAGGGCGCGACGTCGACCCGGTCCACGAGCCCGGAGGAGACCATCCACCAGCCGACCGCGCCCTGCAGACCGCCGAGGAGGAAGAGCGCGACGAAGCGCGGCGCATCCGCGGTCCGGATCGCCCCGCGCGCCAGGAACCACAGGAAGGGCGCCAGGAACGCGACCCCGATGAAGCGTCCGAGGAAGCGGTGCGCCCATTCCCACCAGTAGATGACCTTGAACCCAGCGAGCGTCATGTCGCGGTTGACGAGCGCGTATTCTGGAATGGCCTTGTACTTCTCGAAGGCCGCCTGCCAGTCGGCCTCGGTCAGCGGCGGGATCGCGCCGAGGATCGGCTGCCACTCGGTGATGGAAAGCCCCGAGTCGGTCAGCCGCGTGGCCCCGCCGACGATCACCATGGCGAAGACCAGGAAGGCGACGAAGCCGAGCCACAGCCGGACGGCGGCACGCGGATTGCCCCGCTCGGCCGCGGAGGAGGTCAGGACGGATGTCGGCATGGTCATGGATTGTCCCCGGGTCGGCACGACCGATATAGGAGGTCGTCAAGCCGATCCAGTAGGGCGCCGCCCGGCGATGATGCGCCGCACCTGCGTCCGCGACCGCGGGAGAGACTCGTCCCATGCCCGGACGCCTGAAGCGCCTTTTCGGAATGCTCGTGATGGTGAGCTTCGTGCTCCTCTACATCGTCATCGCGATGGACGTGGGCAACGTCATCGTCATGACGAAGTCGACCACCGTGCAGATGATCTACTTCGCCATCGCCGGCCTCGCCTGGGTCCCCGTGGCAGGCCTGATCGTGTGGCTGACCTATCGCCGCCCCCGGACGCCGCGCTGAAGCTACGGCCTCGCATCCACTCCACATGCCCTTGCGTAAGGTAGGCGTTCAATCTATAGATATACAGAGGATAGATATTCAATCTCAGATTGCCGTGTGAGATCCCCATGTCCGAGCGATCCATTGCCCGTCGCCTGCTCTCCGCCCTTCTTCTGGCAGGGTCGGTCTGGCTCTCGGGACCTTCGCCCGCCCGCGCCATGGAGTATCGGGACAACACGGTCGAAATGCCCGTATCGGCTTCCGGCTACCGGAACGTGTCGGCGACCTACACCGTCGAGGACTTCAAGATCACCTCCGGTCAGGACCCACAGCAGAAGATCAAAGTCGGCCTGCAGCGAACCTATTCGAGCAGCGACGACAAGATGACCTACTCGATCGGACGTCACGGATCCTCCGAGGTCGCGGACTGGTTCAAGACCCGGGTTCCCGCGAGCCGCACCACCTTCGGCCACGACCCGGGACACCTGAACTTCGCCTTCCTGGGCAAGCTCGAGATCACGCTGACCGGCGGCGTGCTCGGACCCAACAAGGATACCTACGTCCTTGCCGATATCGCCATCGCACAAGGCCATGTGGCATTCCGGAACAACTGGTGGTTCGGCGGCAAGGCCTGCACGCACATCGGTTCCGACAAGGTCCGCTGCCCGGGAACCAGCACCGCCGGCTACACGGTCAACTTCGTTTTCCACCGCGGCGGCAACGGGGTCAACAAGATCGACCTGACGGCCGTCGAATACCCCGGCTACGAGCTCTTCAGCCTGGACTCCAAGTACAAGAACGAGAACACGTCCTGCTCATGGCAGCCCTCCGCTGCCCCCTGCCCTCCTTTCGTCGTCTACTACGACGGCACGGAAGCCTCCTCACTGCGTCTCTCCGTCAAGAACGGCGTCCTCTACACGGCGGTCGGCACCCCGTTCGACACGACCTACGCGGACGACGCCGGCCATAAGGGGGTGGCCATTTTCGTGATGGACAAGGGTGGGGCGATCTACGCCAGCAACCGCAGCGTCACGTTCCTGTTCCACCACTCCACCATCCTGGCCGGGGCCCCGGTGGCGAGCGCCGGCCTTTTGGTGGCGAAGGCAGGCGTAGTCTCCGACATGTCGAACTGCTCGGGGCACTACAAGCCACCGACGGTCGCCTATCGCCAGCTGATGGAATCCCTGCACCGTCAGGGATACCAGACGTCGGTCCAGTTCCATCCCTGCAAGTCCCACGACGAGCGGTGGGTGCCCCCT